>CAKQNH010000526.1 GCA_934255105.1 uncultured Pirellulaceae bacterium | reverse complement strand
GAATGACCCTGGACTGCTGAAACTCAAACTCAAACTCAAACTTAAACCAGCACTTGCAGGATGTTAGTTTGAGTTTGAGTTTGAGTTTGAGTTTGAGTTTGAGTTTGAGTTTGAGTTTGAGTTTTCAACAAACCACAGTGCCTAGGCACAAAATTTGCGCCAACGCAAATTGCATGCATTACCAAACTTTTAGCAGTCCAGGCTAATGCCACCCAGCTAGGAAACCATCCATGAAGATCCCATTCAATTACGGGCCGCTACTCTCGCGACGACAGGTCTTGCACAGTGGCGTACTCAACGCGGCCGGATTGATGCTGGCCTCGCGGATGCATGCGGCTGAGGTCGACAAAAGCACGCTGGCGAAGAACCAGCCCGCCCCCCAAGCCCCCGAGGCCAAGGCCAAAGCCGTTATTCAAGTCTGGCTGGCTGGCGGACCATCTCATACCGACACGTTCGATCCCAAGCCCGAGGCGGGAAGCGATTACACCGGCCCGCTACGGGGAACTTGTACTACGAATGTGCCTGGTATTCACATCGGTGAACTGCTGCCCGAGCTGGCCAAGATCGCCGACAAGTACGCGCTGATTCGCAGCGTCACGCATGGTGTAAACGGACATGAAACGGCTTCGTACCTGACGCAAACCGGACGCATGCCCGGTCGCTTGGTATATCCGGCCGCCGGCGCGGTCGTGGCCGCCTTCAAGGGTTTTCCCGAAAACGATCAGCAGCAATCGGACAATCTGATTCCGCCATACATCGTCTTGACCAGTCCACAAGGCAGATTCTCCGAAGCTGGTTTCATGGGCATTAAGTACAAACCGTTCGCCACGGGGGGCAATCCCAATGCGCCGCGTTTCGCCGTCGAGGGGATCGTTTCACCCGATCTGTCGGACAGCGACCAGCGCCAGCGTCGCGGTTGGCTGAATGAGTTGAATGCGTTGAGCAAAGCGATTGGCGACCATCCCGAGATCGCCGCCGCAGCCGCAGCTCGCCAGTCGGCTTACGACTTGATTGTTGGCGACGCGGGAAAAGTGTTCGACCTAAATTTGGAAAGCGATCAACTGCGCGAGCGCTACGGGCGCACCACTTTCGGTCAGTCGTGCCTAGCAGCCCGTCGCTTGATCGAAAATGGGTCCAAGTTTGTAACGATCAATCACGGCGGCTGGGACACGCACAAGAATCACTTCCCGTTGATGCGCCGCCAATTGCCCGAGCTGGATCGCGGACTCGGCACGCTGATTGCCGACTTGGATGAGCGCGGACTGCTCGACAGCACCATCGTGTGGTGCGTCGGTGAATTCGGACGCACGCCAAAGGTCGCAATGGAATCGCCTTGGAACGGCGGTCGGCATCACTTCGGAGCAGTCTTTTCGTCGCTCGTGGCCGGGGGTGGTTTTCGGGGCGGACAAGTCGTAGGGCAATCCGACGCCCACGGCGAGACGGTCAAAGACCGCCCCGTCTATCCCGGAGATTTGATCGGTACGCTCTACGAATTGTTGGGGATCGACCCCGCAGCCAGTCTGCCTCACCCGATGGGCGAAGTCGTGCGGGCCACCCCTGGCGAAGATGAAGGCATGGAAAGTGGCGGAAGGCTAAAGGAAATAACGTAAGGCACTTCGACTGATCTATTGGGAATAATGAACATGCGCAACTTTGGCTTTTTCTTTTTCGCAACACTCACATGCCTACTGGTGAGCGATTCCGTACTTGCCCAGCGGGCTGGTCAAGAACCGCATCTAGCCTACGCCTATCCCGCCGGGTGCCAGCGCGGAACGACTTGTGAAATCACGATCGGAGGCCAGTATCTGAGCACGGCCGACGAGGTGTATGTTGCGGGCGAGGGCGTTCAGGTCGAAGTCATCGGTTGGTATCGACCGTTATCCCAAGGTCAATTCAACGACTTGCGGACCAAGTTGCGCGACACCAAAGAGCGCCTCGCTGCCGAGGGTCGCAAGTCGATATCCGATGACGAACTGGCCAAGATCGCCGGCGTCACCCCCGATGAACAGCGTGAACTGGAAATCTATCTCCAGCGCGATCGCGACCCACGGCGACAGCCCAACGACCAACTGATCGAGGAGAAGACGCTGCGGATCACGGTGGACAAAGACGCCGAACTGGGCAAACGCGAATTGCGTTTGGTGACCGACGACGCGATCTCCAATCCGTTGTGGTTTCACATTGGCACCTGGCCCGAAATGCGCGAGTCTGAACCGAACAACGTCCCGCCGAGATCCTGGGAACCCGAAAACCAAATCGCTAGTTTCCCAGCGGTCATCAACGGACAGATCATGCCCGGTGACGTCGACTGCTTTTCATTCGAAGCGCGGCAGGGAATGCGGTTGGTCATCCAAGCTGCCGCGCGCGATGTCATTCCCTACTTGGCCGACGCGGTCCCAGGTTGGTTTCAAGCGGTGCTGCGAGTGACCGATCAGTTCGGAAAGGAAATTCGTTACGCCGATTCCTTTCAATATCGCCAGGACCCAGTAGCCTACTTTGAGGTTCCCCAGGACGGCACGTACTCGATCGAGATCCGCGACGCGCTGCATCGAGGCCGCGAGGATTTTGTATACCGCATTACGGTGGGAGAGACGCCACTGGTGACCAGCGTCTTTCCGCTGGGTGCCCGCGTCGATTCAGAAGTGGAGCTCGAGCTAACTGGCTGGAATCTAACGCAGACCACGTGCAGTGTGCAAACGATGTTGCGTCGCCAGTACCGACCGCTGCGACAATTCGCGATACCTCAGGGCGATGTGGTGCTGCATGTTCCGCTGCGTATCGACAGGTATCCCGAAACGTTCGACTTGGAACCAAACGACCGGATCGAACAGGCTCAACCAATTAAGATACCGCTGACCATCAACGGTCGCATCGACCCGCCCGGCGATCACGACGTGTTTCTAATCGAAGGAGGCGGACGCGTAATCGCCGAAGTCAATGCGCGGCGTTTGGGTTCTCCGCTGGATTCCATGATCTACTTGACGGACGAGCAAGGGAATGAAATCGCCTTCAACGACGACTTCGTCGATGCGACGCAAGCCATGCAGACCCACCATGCCGACTCGCAGTTGATTGTCCACTTGCCACCTCAGCCGACCTACCTGCACATCACCGACGCGCAGCAAAACGGTGGCCCCGAGTTCGCGTACCGATTGAGCCTCCACGCGCCACAGCCCGACTATGAACTGCGAGTAAGCCCGTCGAGCATCATTGCGCGGGCTGGGCAAACCGTCCCCATCACGGTGTTTGCCATGCGCCAAGATGGTTTTCAGGAAGACATCCAGGTCGCTCTGGTCGATCCGCCTCCAGGGTTTGAACTGGCCGGTGCGGTAATTCCAGGCGGAGCAGATCAGGTGCGCATGACGTTGACGATGCCCCATCGGCCCCTGGCCGAGCCGATAACGCTAGAGATGGAAGGGAGTGCTAAGCAGCGATTTAGCGGCCGCACGATCGTTCGTCCAGCCATTCCGGCCGAGAACATGATGCAGGCATTTATCTGGAATACGCTGGTGCCGGTCGAGAATTGGAATGTCGTCGTTAGCAAAAGGCAATCCGCCAAGCTACCATTCAACGTCCCGATGCCCTCGTCCAGGATCGCGCTGCCGGCGGCGGGCAGCTTGGTATTGCCCGTCGTTCCCATCGCCAAGGATATTCCCGGCGAACAACTGAGCCTACAACTCGTCGAGCCCCCAGCCGGGATCAGCGCCGCGATCATCACCAACCCCATGGGTGCATACGCCATCGAGTTGACGGTGGATGGGGAGCATGTCGAACGTGGACTGCGAGGCAATCTGCTGATGACGCTGACTCGAGAGGTAACGCCTGAACCGGCCGCATCCGATTCGGCTGAAGCCACAGCGGCACAGCAACCGGTGCGCACGAACTACGGGCTGCTGCCCGCGATCCCGTTTGAAGTTTCGAACCTGAAGCCACGCAGCAAACCAAAAAAGACGCCTCCGGTATTACCATCTGTGGCACCTTCTTAAACCCCATAACCTTCTTAAACTCGGCAACCTTTCACGAGCCTTTTCCCTATCGACTTTCTTGCACCAGCTCTGCATCGATCTTCTTGCGCAAGCTCTGCATCGACTTTCTTGCACGAGCTCTGCTTGCACTAGCTCTGCTTGCACTGGAACTGATTGCACTAGAACTGCTTGCACTGGTTCCTCTCCCTCTGGGAGAGGTCGAGCCTAAGCGAGGGAGAGGGCAAGCGCAATCTACCTCTGTGCCCTCCTCCTCCGCCCCTCCTCCTCCGACTCTCCCCCTTCGGCCCGCCCGCTCGCCTAGGCTCTACCCCTCCCGCTGGGGACGTCAATTGTATTAGTGACGCATTTGAGGCTTAGTCTGAGAGACGAATCGGCGATCTGCGGTTACGCTCCT
>CAKQNH010000525.1 GCA_934255105.1 uncultured Pirellulaceae bacterium | reverse complement strand
ACGTTGCAAGCGGTTGAGGACAACCGCTCTACGTTACAAGCGGTTGAGGACAACCGCTCTACGTTGCAAGCGGTTGACGACAACCGCTCTACGTTGCAAGCGGTTGAGGACAACCGCTCTACGTTGCAAGCGGTTGAGGACAACCGCTCTACGTTGCAAGCACTTAGAACTTGTGACCCTTTTGAGGACCGTGCTCGGTGAGGGTGAGGATCTCGGGGCCGGTTTCGGTCATCAAAATGGTGTGTTCGAACTGCGCTGAAAGCCGTTGATCTCGCGTCCGCACCGTCCATCCATCGCTCTTGTCGAGCCGCGTGAAGCGCGTGCCGGCATTGATCATCGGTTCAACTGTAAAGCACATGCCGGGCAGCAATCGCTGCTGCCGCGATTTGCGATCGGGAAAGTGCGGGATGTTCGGCGGTTGATGGAAGGCTTGCCCGAGGCCATGCCCCACGTACTCGCGCACAACGGAAAAGCCACGCTGGTGGGCCTCGGCCACAATCGTGTCGCCAATGGTGCTCACCGGGCAACCTGGAAATAGCGCTTCGATAGCCAAGTGCATGCAGTCGAAAGCGGCTTGTGTGACAGCCACCGCTTCTCGGCTCGCCCGCCCAATGATAAATGTTTCCGATTGGTCGCCGAACCAGCCGTCGACAATGCTAGTAATATCGACATTGACGATATCTCCCTCCTGAAGTTGCGTTTCGTCAGGAATGCCGTGGCAAATGACATCGTTGACGCTGATGCAGCAACACTTGGGATAGCCCATGTAGCCGAGCGTGGCGGGGGAGTGGCCGTGGTCCGCGGTGAACCGCTGAATAAGTTCATCAATTTGAGCGGTAGTCACGCCTGCGGCGACGAACTTTCGCACCTCGTCCATCAGCCGCGCGTTAAAACGACCGGCGGCGCGCATTTTCTCGCGTCCCTCGTGCCCCAGTAACAATTTGCGAGGGTTTTTTTCTTTTTGCAGCATGGGATTGAATGTCTGAGCGAGAAGAGTTGAAGAGATTTTGTCCGTGAGGTTAGGCCTCGACCCGCCTCAGTATACCTTCCTTCATGCCGGGATGGAAAGGCGAATGGACCTTTTTCCTTGCTGACGCTGCTAGGTTGTGAACTGATTCGTAGCGGAACTCGCCAAGAGTTTCGGCAGCTCTTGTGGCCGAAAGTTTTGGCGACTTCCGCTACCGGTGTTTCGGCAGAGTTAATTCTGGGCCAGCGCTCAACTCACATCAGCGGTAGTCCAGTTCAAATCGATGCAGCGCCACGTTTGGCCAGTCGGGTTCTTGTTCTGCAGCAGTTCGGGCAGGCGATCGGGACGGACAGCATCGTAGCACGTCAATTTGGCGAAGCGGAATAGGCTGGCGGGAATGCCGACGGCGGTGAAGCCTGGGTGTCCGGTGGCGGGGAACGGACCGCCGTGGTTCATAGCTGGACTGACGGCCACACCGGTCGGCATCTTGTCGTTGAGCAGGCGCCCGACGCGCTGAGCCATCAGGGGAGCGAGTTGCCGATAGGCGGCTTCATCGTCACCCCGCTTGTCGGAATAGATACAGCCGGTGAGGTTGCCCTCCAAGGCGCGCAGTACCTGGGCGATTTGTTCAACGCTGTCGGCCACGACCAACAATGCGGCATTGCCGAAGGCTTCGGTTTGAAAGTCCTCGGCTGCGGTCAGGAATGTTTCAGCCGAGACTTGAAGCAGTGTGTTCGATACACTGCACTGGCCCGCTACGGCCTGTCCACCGCACAGCAGTTTGGCCCCGGCGGCGGTGATCGCCTTCACCGCCTTCGTCAACGATTTCTGTACGGCGGCAGACAGCAGCGTGCCGACCGGTGCCGCTTGATACTTGGCGGTCACGGCACTAATGAACTGATCGGTACCTGCGCCTTTGACCAACAAGACCAATCCTGGGCTGGTGCAAAATTGTCCCGTCCCCATCAGGCCGCTGGTGGCGAATTCGTCCACGATCTCAGCTCCTCGCTCGGCCAAAGCTCCCGGCAGCAGGACGACGGGGTTAATGCTGGAAAGCTCCAGGTAGATCGGCTTGCCGACCGCGTCGGCGGCCGCTTTGAGCACCAGCCCCGCTTGTCGACTGCCCGTATAGCCGCTGGCACCCAAGCGTGGATCGGCAACTAGGCGACTTCCGTCGGCGTGCGATGTGCGATAGATCATCTGCACCGTGGCTAATGGCAGGCCGGTTTCTTGGAGAGCAGCCAATGCCAATTCGGCCAGCAGTTTTGTGGTGGCGGGATGCGATGAATTGGCCTTGGCGATGACTGGATTGCCGGCTGCGATGGCGGCGGCGAAGTCGCCGCCGGAAACGCTGTTGAAAGCAAATGGAAAATTATTGGGCCCGAATACGCAGACGGGTCCGATCGCTTCGTAGCACGCCCGAATGCCCAGCTTGGTATCGATCACGGCCCGGGCCCACGAGCCGGTCCGCGCCGCCTGGGCCGCTTGACGCAACTGCCCAGCGGTGCGCGGCAATTCGACATCGGCCAGTCGCGGTTTCACGGGCAGAGCCGATTCGCTGTGAGCCACAGCACACAGGGCTTCACTGTGGGCTTCGAGCTGAGCGGCGAAGGCATCGAGGAATTCTGCCACTTTGCTAGAGGGGAGTTGCCGCAGTTGTTCAGCCGCTCCGACGGCCGCATCGAGGACGTGCTCGCAATCGTCCCAGTTGCTGATGGGGAACGAGTATGGCAGCGGCTCTCCCGTCGCCGGGTCGATCGACTGGAAAGTCTGCGAGCCGGAGGAGGGTTGCCATTTGCCCGCGACCAAAACATCGGCAAGCGGGGCGTTAGTGGGCGACATATCTAGATTCCTGAATTGTTCTGAATTTGCGGGCCATTGTAGCTTATACCTGCACTTTCGGGGAAAAACTGACCGGCGGTGCTGTGGTTTGACATTGTACCAGACGCTGGCAGGCTGTGAATTTGCGCGACGGAGGCAACCGCGCTGGACAAACTGGCTAAGCGGTAATTGTGTTAGTGCCGCAGATGCCGCGAGTCTCGATGGGATGGATGGTGCCGCCGCCAAGCTGAGTGGAGACCGACAGAGCTTCCGCCACGCACTGCATGCCGAACTGGACAGCCGCACGCGAATCGATCTCGCCCAACGCAAGCTTGGCGGTGATGGCAGCCGCCAGCACGCAGCCGCTGCCATGGGTGTGGTTGGTCTGCAGCAGGGGCATCGTCAGGCTAACAATGCCCGACTGGCTACCAAACCAATGTTCGAACGCGCCGCCATGCCCACCTAACTTGACCAGAACATTCCGCGCACCCATATCGAGCAAGTCCTGGATCGCGCGAGTGATGCTCTCCCGGTCGTCGAGTGTCGATTGGGTCAGCCTTTCGGCTTCGAAGCGATTGGGGGTGATCAGCCAAGCCTGCGGCAAGAGATAGCGAATGCAAGCGTCGACCACATCGTCGGTAACCAGCAGATGGCCGTGCTTGCTGACCAACACGGGATCGACTACGACCGGGCAGTCCACGGCCGATAGACGCTGGCCCACCGCCTGCACGATCTGTGCATTGCCCAGCGCACCGGTCTTGATGGCGCGAGGAGGGATGTCGGATAGTACGGCGTCCAACTGTGCTAGCACAAGCTGCGGTTCGAGCGTTTCGACTTGTCGCACCCCGCGAGTGTTCTGCACAGTTATCAGCGTGATGACCGACATGCCATACACGCCCAATTGCTGGAACGTTTTCAGGTCAGCTTGCAAGCCCGCTCCGCCGCTGGGATCGGAGCCAGCAATAGTCAGCGCGACAGCTTGGGGCTGGAGAGGTCTCATAGCGTTCAACATCAATACCCTGTGCGAGCTTGTGAGTAAGCATTGGTTCAAAAGCATGACCAACTGTTGCAAGGTACCTTTCCGCTAGCAATTTTTGTAGCCCACTGTTCTTCGGTTCCTCGCGATCTTCGCTGGATGTGATATTCGGCGAGCGGCAGCAACGCCACGCGCCTCTATCCGGCATGCCCTCAAAACGCCTACAGGCCATTTTAGGGCATAATTCGCTGGAAATGACGCAGCTCTACGTCCTAGAGGATGAGGCCCAGATTAGCGGATCTCACAGCCCCTTCGGCCTGCTAAATGAGGTAGAATGAATTATTATTTCACGGCGCACGCGCCTGAGAATTACTAGTTCTCGCACTGAAGCGTTCGTACTCGTACTCAGGCGTTAGCCGGTACTCCTACTCCTACTCCTACTCCTACTCCTACTCCTACTCGTACTCGTACTCGCGTCTGATGTCAGAGCCCATTTTCGACCATGATCGACTCGACGTTTATCGCCTCTCGATCGATTGCGTTGGTTCATCCTTCAAACTCGCCGCAGACCTTAGTGGGCTTCATCGTCAGGCCCGTGACCAATGGCTTCGGGCGG
>CAKQNH010000524.1 GCA_934255105.1 uncultured Pirellulaceae bacterium | reverse complement strand
ATCGACGACCGCTCCGCCCGGCGACTGCAATTGGCGGCCGAAAACGGCCAAGGACTAGCCCTGCTGCTGCGCGGCTGGCAAGCCAGACAGCAACCCAGTTGGGCGGAGGTGCAATGGATGGTCCGCAGTGAGTTTAGTGGGGGGGGATTTAGTAGGGGGGAAGCGCAGAGGGGGGAAATTAATGGACGGGAATCGGGTCGGCAACAGCCAGCTCGCCAGTGGCACGTGCAACTGTCGCGTGTGCGCGGTGGTCAAGCTGGCCGCAGTGCGCTGCTGGAAGTGGAGCCGCTGAGCGGCAGACTGCGGCTCGTCCAAGCAACTCCCCAGACGAAGAGCCCCCAGACGAAGATTTACAGCCATGAACGACTCGCCACCCCTGCGCCCACCCAACCATCCCAGGCTGCTCTGCATCTGGCTGCCCAATTGGCCCATACAGCGCATCGCCCAGCAGCAGCCACTCCACCAGCTCGCCGCGCCGCCGCCAGTTAGTAATCAGCAGCCAGCTAGTAATCAGCCGCCGGCTCGTAATCAGCCGCCGGCTAATAGCCCTCCGCTGGTGCTCTCCGGGCACGACTCGCGACGAGGGCAGATCGTGGCGGCGGCCAGCTTAGCGGCGCGCACCGCTGGCATCCGCCCCGGCATGCGGCTGAGCGAAGCTACCGCGCTCGTCGATGTCGAAATTCACCAGCACGATCCACACGAAGACGTCGAGGCGCTGTGCGAATTGGCCGAACAGGCGCAGCAGTTTAGCCCCTTGGTTGGTATCGAACAGCTCGATAAAAAACTGTGGGCTGGCCGCTCTCTACTGCAGCCCGAATGCCTCCTGCTGGATGTCACGGGGATTGCCGGATTGTTTGGCGGCGAATCACAACTGCTCGATGGCGTGTGCCGTTGGCTCGCCGGTCAACGTTTGTTTGGCTGCCTAGGGCTTGCCGGCACGGTCGGCGCCGCTTGGGCGCTGGCCAATTACCGCACTCGCACGTCACCTGTACCGCCTGCACCAACCGCTGCGACTGCCGTGCGGAAGGACGGCGCGGACGACCAAACTCAACCGCCCAGCGGCTTGCCCCCCTGTCGTACCGCCTGCGCCGATGCTGGGCATGACTCGCACATCCTGGCCGATCTGCCACTGGCCGCGCTGCGCCTAGAGCCCACTACGATCCACTCGCTCCAGCGACTGGGGCTGCGGACTATCGGGCAATTGTCGCAACTACCTCGGGCCGGGACGGCGTCTCGGTTGGGGGAGCAATTGTTGCTGCGTTGGGATCAAGCCACGGGGTGTCAAGCGGAGCCGATCATCGCCCGCCACGCCTCGCCCGATTGGCACTTAGAGCAGTCGCTGGAGTTTCCGACGCAGCATCGCGAGACGATGGTCGAATTGGTCAGGCGATTGACGCGGCAGTTGTCCGAGCGACTCAGCCGGCGTGGGCAGGGTGCACTGCGGATCGTCTGTCGCCTGGACTTGGTCGAAGCGCCACCTCTGGTGATGCAGTTGGGCCTGTTTCGCCCCAATGCCGATGCGCAACATTTGGAAATGCTGTTGGTCGGCCAGTTGGAGCAGCAACTGCCCAGTCGCTGGGCGGCGGGCGGAGCGCGTCCGCTGTGGCGGTTAAGTCTGCACGCCACGCTGACTGCACCGCTGGTCTGGCGGCAAACCGAGTTGTTTGAAGCCACGCAGACCGCCGATCGACGTCAACTGGCGCAACTGGTCGATACGCTCAGCAGCCGTCTGGGACACAAGGCGGTGCTGGGGGCCACGGTGCAGCGCGAAGCGCAACCCGAATTGGCCTGCCGGCTACAACCGTTGACGGGTCGCAAGCCCGATGGCGACGCGCAGCAGACCGTCCGCAAACTGAGTTCTCGGCTGGCTCGCCGACGCGGTGAACCAGCGCGGGAGGACCCACAGCGCCGCCCTACTCAACTCTTCTCACCGCCGCTGCCCATTCAAGTGGCTGGCCGCTGGGCTCCGCCGCTGGATTCCAATTTCAATTCGCAGACCGAGCTGCCCGATAGCGCGCAGACCGATAACGATCTATCCGATAACAATCTGCCGACTACTCCAGCTCCAGTTGCGGCTGCACAGGCGGCCTGTCCAGCGCGCTTCACCATGCGTGGCACGTGGCTAGATATTATTCAAGCCACCGGCCCAGAACGCCTGGAAAGCGGTTGGTGGCGCGGCCCTAGCGTGCGTCGCGATTACTATCGCGTCGCTACGGAGCAGGCCAGTTGTTGGTGGATTTTTCGCGACCTAAATAGCGGCCAATGGTTCTTGCACGGCGCATTTGACTAGTTTCCTGAAACCACTTCTCCGCCCGCTCGCGTGGCCATGGCTTGGTACACACTCACATCGATGTTGTCGGAGATGAACGAGACCGAGACGTCGGCCCGCATGAAATTGACTCCGCCCGTATGGTTGCTGCTGAAGTCTTCGAAGTGCGCCTGCGGATCATTGGGCCCATGATCGGCAACTCCTAAAATGCGTGCGTGAGGTTCAGAGGCCGCCGCGATATTGCCTTGCCACAAGCTTCCCCCAAGCCGACTACTCCGTTCACCACTCATCAACGTGTTGCTTAAACCATCGGTCACATCGCTGAATTTCGTACGGCTATTGCCATAGAACATGCCATTGCCGTTGTACGGCGCGTCTTCAATTTCAAACGTGCCAAACATGCCGACATAATTGCTCTTGGAAACCTGGAATAGCTTTTCGCTGCCATCGTCGACGGTATACGCTCCATAATCATGGCTATGGTCATGATCGTGGCCGTCGCCAGCGGCAATGGCAAATAGATTGGGGCCTGTATCGGACGGGCATAAGAACGTCGGAATGACGGTCATGCGCACGCTTGCATGGTGTGCATCTGCGATGGGCCGACCGAAGTCGATCTGCTGATGCACATTGCTCCCTTCCATATACGGCAGCAATGCGGCCGCCCACCCCCAGCCAGGCTCGCCATGCGCATTGCTGGCGATCCACCCCGAGGGAATACGGCGATTGGCCGATTCGTAATTGTGGACAGCCAATCCCAGTTGTCGCAGATGGTTGGTGCATTGCATGCGCCGCGCCGCCTCTCGCGCCGCTTGGACGGCCGGCAACAGCAAACCGACCAAGACGCCGATGATGGCGATGACCACCAGCAATTCAACGAGAGTAAAGCCGCTGTGGGCGCGGTCGCGCAGCGGCGGAGGATTGAGTTTCATCATTATGGTAATGCTTTGTGTATTATGTTTTTTGTATTAAAAGTTGGAGTCCAGGCTTTAGCCGCCTCACAGGCAGAGTCGCCTGCTTACATCCCGCATTCTTTCACGACTCCCGCGAGTCTTGCCTCCGCTGGTAAAGGAGTTTTGAAGCTAGCTGCCCGCCTTCCCAGCGCCCTAGCTTCCTATCGATTTTCTTGCACTATCGCTGCTTGCATTGGATTCTCTCCCTCCTGGAGAGGTCGTGCCTAAGCGAGGGAGAGGGCAATCGCAATCTCATCTGTGCAATCTACATCTGTGAATTCCCCCTCCGGCCCTCCCCCTCCGACCCTCCCCCTCGCCTAGGCTCGACCCCTCCCGCTGCGCGGGCAGGGGTGCGATTCGCGCGGGCAGAGGAATGAATTGTGGGGGATAAAACGGGCAGGAGTGCTCGTACTACGGTATAAAACGGGCAGGAGTGCCCGTTCTACGGTATGAAACGGGCAGGAGTGCCCGTTCTACGGGTGTAGCTTGGCCACACAAAAAAAGCAGCACAACAATACAATCTGCTTAGCAAACAATCTGCTTAGACGACCCGCTGCTTAGACGGCCGGGGGGCCGCGCGGTGCGGGCCAGCCACAGAGTGTGGCAATAGAATTTTTAACCGCTGCGCCTAGTGAGGCGATCGGCGGTAACAAAGCGCAGTCGACCGAGAACATGCCAGCCGCAGATGCGGATTGCGATAGATGATAGCAAATCGCGCAGTCGTGTTGGTCGGCTGTCGCGTGGTAGCCTGCCGGTCGCTGGTCAGACAAATCGCCAGCTTGGTCGGTGTGCGCATGATGGCGATGGCTGCACGCGTGGGCGTGCAAGGGATCTACATGAGAATGGCCCAGATGAGTATGAGCGGCATCCTCAACCCCGATGTGCGCATGACAGCAAACATGGTGCGCCCACAGTGGCATGGGGCCAACGCTGGCGATTACCAGTGCGATCCCTCCAGTGAGTTGCCGTAAAGTAACCATGCTGTGCCTGAAAAAAACGCAGTGCCTCTCTTTAGATCCAGGACAGAAAATCCATGGACTTCACCCGCCGCACTGCTACGCAGCCTTCAGTTTCACCCCTTAACAGAGGAAAGTCAAGGCAAGCCTGCATTGGATTGATCTGCGGAGAAGCTCAAGACCTGTCGGCGTTCCAATTCCTCGACCAC
>CAKQNH010000523.1 GCA_934255105.1 uncultured Pirellulaceae bacterium | reverse complement strand
GGGGCGATGGTCTTCGGAGTATTGCGACTGGGGGTGGCCAAATCGCCGCTCTCCCCCTTGAGCAATCCGAAGTCGCAGCCGGCGACCTGCTCAAGGTCATGGGCGCTGATCACCGTCGCTACGATGTTCATGTCCATGACATTGCGCAGATCACCGAAGGCTGCGTTGTATCCGCTCAGTTGGTCAAATTTCTCCGTGAACAGGTCTGCCCAACGCTGTGCGATCTTGTTGGCCCGCCCCGTCCCTGTCCGCTCGCCACGCCTATCGACCAGTTCGTCCTCGGTCATGGCCTTGATTCCGGTCCCCGTCAGCTTCCAAGCCAGCATATCGGGACTGTGCAAAATCGCATCGTAGTTGCAGGAGATCCACCAGCGAGGCTGGGTTCCACGCCCTGGGTTGCGGTCGCGAATCATGCTCAAGTAGCTGGGCAGTCCAGCCACCGGCGATTCCTCCAGGTGCATGGCCAAACGTTTCATGCGGTAATCTGCGGCAACCAGCGTTTGAGCGGTGCGGGAATCGTTGGCGACTGTGGTCAGCGTAACCATTTGCGGACCGAACGCCTCGCGCATGGCCCCCTCCAGCGCCGCCGGGTTGAAGCCTGGCGCTACCATGCCCACTTGTGACAGCACGCGATTGAGTCGCGCGGTTCCCTCGGGAGTTGGATCGATCGAGACCGAGATGGCTTGTTGGCGAGCGGCGTCGGTGGTGCGGAACGCGGTCAGCAGGTCTTCCAACTGCAATACGGGCTTGCCCGTCGTGCGCCCCACGACGCTGACGTCATCGCGCACTACCCACCCCTCGGCCGGCCCCGCCAGCACAATATCTTGCTGCTCTGGGTAGACAAATACATACTCAATGCGCTGCAAACCCGCTAGAAAGAGCACATCTTCGCTCAGAACTTCATCGGCGGCCATCGCCCGCTCAATCTCCTTCTGCAATTTGCTCAGCGAGATCATTCGCAGTTCGGTCTGATTGGCAAGACCGTCAAGCGGGGCCTGCACTGCGCGACGCAGTTCGCTCAGTTGGCCGTCTCGTTCGACTGCACTGGCACTAGTGACCGCTCCCTGCGCATCGATGCTAACACCCCCGACCACTCCAACTCGGCCCAGCGCTAATTGGTTTTGGTTTTGAGCTTGCACGGGGCAGGCCAAGCTGGCGGCGATGATCAAACCACCCAGCCAACGCTGTGCGAATTTAGCTAAAATTTGTCCACTAATCATTCTCTAGCTCCGGAGAAGATCTCTGATTTGCTGCAAGGGAAACTCGAGTTCAAAAGCGCACTTGCGCCACTTCCATCCGCTGTGCCCGCTCGGCTTTGCCACCGCGCTGGACTAAGATTGAAGCTGGAAGGTTTTGAGACAAGAATATCTCTAGATTACTTGGCGACCTTGGCCAATGCAACAATCATCCCATCAAGCTTATCTAATCATTCAGTTTGGCAACCGCTGGACCAATGTGATGCGACTGCAACAGCAGCCTGTTTTCATTGGGCGATCCTCGGAAAACCAGATCGTGGTCCGCGATGAACGGGTTAGTCGCAAGCATGCGTCCATCACCTGCACCTCAGAGGGGTGGGTAGTTGCCGACTTGGGCTCCCGCAATGGTACGCAGATCGACAACGCCACGATCGCCGGGCCGCACGCATTGCAGGAGGGGGAGACGATCGGCGTAGGTGGCTGCCGCATCACGTTTTCCCACACGCTCGACAGCGGTTTCGCCCCCCACATCAAAGCTGGTGGGCAGACGGGCGGCTTCAAGCAGACCGTCGATCTGAGAGTTGGGGCGCTGGGAACAAGCGACGACGTGGAGGGGCACGCCGCCATTGTCAACCGCCGCGCCGATTCCCAATGGTCGGCCGAAAGCCTGACCTACGCAGGAATTGCCCCGGACCGCGATTCGGCAGAGCCCGCCGAGCGATGGAACTTTTTCTATCGGCTGATTTTCGATCTTGTAAAATGCGACACTCGCCAGCAGATGGCTCAAGTTGCCCTCGACCGACTGCTAGAGCAACTCGGCTTAGCCGCTGGCGGAGTAGTGAGCATCGAACTCGGACGCCGGCCAAATGAAGCCGCCCACGCACCTGCCGCCGAACTCCCCTCTCCGGCCACATCTCCCCCTCTGTCCGTATCTCCCCCTCTGTCCGTATCGCCTCCTCTGTCCGTCTTGCCTCCTCTGTCCGTCTTGGCTGCGCGGCAGCCCGATGGCGAGAGCTACCATCGAGTGAGCGACTTCTTAGTTCGGTCTGTATTGCAAGATCGCCAAGCTGTGTTGGCCCGCAATGTAATGGACGACTCGCAGCTTGCCCTAGCGCGCCAGTCTGCTAGCCGCAGTGTGGTCAGTATTATCTGTGCGCCGCTGCGCCAGCGCAGCCCAAGCAATTCATCAGCAGAGGACTTATCACCAGAGAACTTATCGCCGGACTTGTCCGTGAGACTATCCCCCGACGATCAACCGGTGATTGGTCTGCTCCACGTCTACTCATCCGGCCAGGAGCGGATGCTCCGCGATGCCGACTTGTAATTGGCTGTGGGAGTCGCCGACAATTTAGCGATCGCCTTGGCTCGCCATGCTGCCAACGAACAGTTGAGTCGGTCGCTGGAGCACAGCCGTCGACATATCGATCAACTACAGGAGCAGTTGAGCGGCGCGTGCGAGATGGTCGGTCGCAGCTCAGCCATCGAGCGCGTGCGCAGCGAGATTCGCCGCGCTGCGCCCACCAACGCTACCGTGCTGGTGCGTGGCGAAAGCGGAGTGGGAAAGGAGTTAGTAGCGCGCGCCATCCATCGTCAGAGCAAGCGACGGGACGGCCCGCTGGTCTGCCTGAACTGCGCCGCGCTGGCGCCGACGCTGCTGGAAAGCGAATTGTTTGGTCACGAAAAAGGCGCTTTCACCGGTGCTACCGAACGCAAGATCGGCAAGTTCGAAGCGGCCGATGGCGGGACAATCCTGCTGGACGAAATTGGCGAAATGCCTAGCGAGCTACAGGCCAAATTCCTCCGCGTACTAGAGGGACATCCCTTTGAACGCCTGGGGGGCAGCAGACCGATCCAGACCGATGTTCGCGTCATTGCTGCCACCAACCGCGATCTGGAGCAAGCGGTCAAGGATAGAGAATTCCGCTCCGATCTATACTTTCGCTTGCGAGTCGTCGAGATCCTCGTACCCGCCTTGCGCAAGCGACTGGATGACGTGCCTCCACTGGTCGAACATTTCATGCAGCAACTGCGGCCACATGCTGGGCGTCGCTTGCAGGGCATGCAGCCGGAGGCGTTGGAGCTCCTCTCGCGGCACACTTGGCCGGGCAATGTGCGCGAGCTGCGAAATGTGCTCGAACGCGCGATCGTGCTGGGGAGCGATTCGACGATCGGCATTGCCGATTTGAATCTGTCGACCCTGGGCGAGGTGTCCTCGGCCGGCGACGCTATCCATGCACAGGCCGCAACTCCCTTCGAACCCATCTCACTGGCGGAACTCGAGCGGCGGCATATTTTGGCCGTGTTAGAACATTGCGCGGGGAATAAGACTAGAACCGCTACGCAATTGGGCATTGAGCGTTCCACGCTCGACCGCAAGCTCAAGCGATTTTAGCAGACCGCGTTAGCGCAGCACGGTCGCGGACATGCCAGTCTGTGTAGGGTCGCGGGCCAGTTGAGTGCTCGCAGACGAAGCTGTTCGCAGCGGTGCGGAATACGTGGGCGCAATCGGATTGGCAATCGGCCTCAGGCCGCTAGTAAAGCCCCAGTTGCTAGAACCACTGCTACCGGCACCACCGCTGGCTGCGAATTTATTACCGTTCGTAGGCCAAGTCGTATTGTTCCAGCCCGTGCTAGGCTGCCGGGCAAACAGGGGAATGGTGACCAACGGGCGGGTCATCATCGGATTTTGCTGTGTGGCCAGCATCGTGTTCGGCGGCGACGTGTATCCTGGATAGCTGCCGGGCACGCTGCCACCGGGCGGGTAGCCACCGCTGGGCTGCGGTATTTCTCGCGACACAATCTGCTGCTGCGTTTGATTGCGCTGCACGGCCTGCGGAACATAGACCATCTGTTGCTTGGCGACCCACTGCGTGGTTGTGACGGGTTGTTGTACCGTCTGCGTCTGAGGTTGCCAGGTAGTAACCGGCACAAAGTCGTAGGACTGCACCGGTGCCTGGAGCGGATTCCACCAGCCCTTAAGCCGCGACTGCATAACATACTGAGTCGCTGGTATGTAGGTCACTTGCTGCCTGGGGACTGTCGTGACAACTTGCCTGGGTTCGTAGACAATGGTCGGTACTGGACGGACTTCCCATTGCGTGGTGGGGACCGTGCGCGTCACTAGCTCCTGCTGATACAGACGACCGGTGATCGGATCCCTGACCGTCCAGCTCTGTTGCGCGGCATGACCGCTATTGT
>CAKQNH010000522.1 GCA_934255105.1 uncultured Pirellulaceae bacterium | reverse complement strand
AAAGACGACCTGCCCAAACAGGGCCTGGGCTTGGGACTGTCAGTCTCACGCGGATTGGTAGAGGCGATGGGGGGCACGGTCACTGTCCACAGCCAGCTCGGCCCGGGGAGTCGCTTTACTGTCAACCTGCCCAGGACGGTGTGAACGCAGTCTATTTGCGACGCTGGCCCACACCCGTCGCTGGCAGTGTCCCACACAAACCGTGCCCCTCTCAAATAGCGTCCCTGTCAAACAACTGCCTCTTTCAAAATGTATCCATGAAGAAAATCCTTGTAGCGGACGACGAACCTTTCTACCTAAAAACCACCGGAGAACTACTGCGGAACGAGGGCTACTCAGTCACATGTGTGGCCGATGCGGGCGCGGCCATCTCTGCGTTGGGGCAGGACGCATACGACCTGATTCTGTCCGATCTCAATATGCCGGGCAATTTCAAATTGGAATTGCTGCATACCAGTCGGTCTAAACATGCGGATATTCCGTTGATTGTCATCACTGGCGTCCCATCGCTGCCGACAGCCATCGAGAGCGTCCGCCTGGGAATTGCCGACTACCTGCTCAAGCCAGTCAAGGTAGACGATCTGCTAGCCAGCGTGCGACGAGCGCTCTTGTTAGCGTCGCCTCCGTCCAGCCCCGCACCAAGCCGCCCAGCGGATCCGCCTGCCGCATCCTCAGCTCAAGCGGATACATTGGCTGACACGGAATTGGCCAGCCTATTCCCTGAGATTATCGGGACCAGTCCGCCGATGATCGAGCTGATGGAAATCATCCAGCTCGTAGCTGACTCCAATGCGAATATCCTGTTGACGGGTGAGAGCGGCACGGGCAAGGAGGTTGTGGCGCGCGCCATCCACCGCTTAAGCGCGCGCAGTGCGCACAATTTCCAAGTCATCGACTGCACGGCAATTCCTGAAGCATTGTTCGAATCCGTGCTATTTGGGCATGTGAAAGGCTCGTTTACTGGCGCCGTGCAAGATCAAGATGGGCTGCTCAGCCAATGCCATCGTGGCACCGCCTTCTTAGATGAGCTGGGCGAATTGCCAGCCGGCGCGCAGGCCAAATTGCTGCGCGCGATCCAAGAGCAAACGTTCACACCGGTCGGGCAGAGCAAGCCCATCCAAGTAGACACGCGTTTCGTTTGTGCCACCAATCGCGATTTACAAGCCGAAGTGAATGCGGGGCGTTTCCGAGGCGACTTGTTCTACCGCTTGGGAGTCATCCACATCGAACTTGCGCCACTGCGCGAGCGAGGCGATGACGTACTGCTGCTGGCCCAACGCTTCTTGCCCGAGCTCCGGCCGGCCAAACGTACGATCGACGGTTTTTCGGACGAAGCCCTGCAGGCTTTGAAAAACTACCCCTGGCCGGGCAATATTCGCGAGCTCCGCAACGTGGTAGAACGAGCGGTGACGCTCGCTCGCACGCCAGTCATTGGCTTGTCCGACTTGCCGCGACAAGTTAGTGAAAGCTCGGCAACCGCGTCCAAAGCTGATCTAGATCTAGCCGAAATTTCGCGGGAGGAGGCGATCGACAGCGCCGAGCACTCCTACCTCACGACCCTGATGGAAAAACACGATGGCAATATTGCGGCCGCTGCACGCCAAGCGGGGCTGTCGCGCCAAGGCATGAACAAACTCCTCAAACGACACCACATCGAAGCCGCTGATTACCGCGGCAAGTAAGCCCTTGCTAGAAACGGTTGTGAGCGGTAGCTTTGGAACTCTGGTAGCCGGAGTAGCCAAGACTTTGGGCGATAGTGAATATTCGAAAGTCTTGGCGACTTGCGCTACCGTAGACTGCTCGAAAGTCTTGGCAACTTGCGCTACCGCAAACTGACCATCTGCTGACCATTTCCAATCGCTGAAAATAATGTCTATGAAACCTAACGACACGGCTGCCCAATTGCCTGATGAGCAGCGAATTGTCATGACTGCCGTTGGCTTGACCAGCCCCAGTGGCAACGATTTGGAAACTCTGCGTGAAAATCTGCTGGCGCAGCGGAGCGGGATTCAAGACTACGAAATCCGCTACGTGGGTAAAACACTGGCTGGCATCTGCGATTTCCCCAGCACGCAGTATCAGACCAAAAAGGATGTCCGCCGCGGAACGCGGGCGGGCGCAGTCGGCATCTGGGCAGCCAACGAGGCTGTCCGCCGCTCGGGATTGGACTGGGAGAACGTCGATAAGTCGCGCGTCGGCATTTACATCGGCGTTACCGAACACGGCAACGTCGAAACCGAAAACGAGATCTATCTAATCAAAGGCTTTGATTACGACACGCAGTACTGGTCGCACCACCACAATCCGCGCACCGTGGCCAACAATCCGGCGGGCGAAGTAGCGCTCAACATGGGTGTCACCGGGCCGCACTACACCATCGGTGCCGCCTGTGCAGCGGGCAACGCCGGTATCGTGCAAGGGGCGCAGATGTTGCGTCTGAATGAATGTGACATCGCCATCGCAGGGGGCGTCTCGGAGAGCATCCATACGTTCGGCATCTTTGCCAGTTTCAAGAGCCAGGGTGCATTGGCCTCGCACGAAGATCCCACCAAAGCCAGTCGACCGTTCGATCGGGATCGCAATGGGATCGTCGTATCGGAGGGTGCCTGCATCTATGTCCTGGAGCGCTTGAGCGATGCCAAGGCGCGCGGTGCGCAGATCGTGGCCGAGATCGTCTCGTATGCGATCAACACCGACGCGACCGACTTCGTTCTGCCCAACCCCGAGCGACAAGCCCAGTGTATCGAGCTGGCTCTAAAGCGCGGCGGTTTGTCGGCGGCGGACATCGATATCGTCAGCACGCACGCCACGGGCACGTCCAGTGGCGACATTCAAGAATGCAAGGCGCTTCGCCAAGTGTTCTCCGGCTCGCCCAGCACCTACTTCAACAACACCAAGAGCTTTATCGGGCACGCCATGGGTGCCGCCGGCGCTCTGGAACTGGCCGGCAATCTGCCCAGCTTCCAGGACAGCGTGGTACACGCCACAATCAATCTAGATAACCTCGACCCCCAGTGCGCACTGGAGGGGCTCGTCGCCAACCAACCCCGCCAAGTCGAGCGCGTAAGGTATATCCTCAACAACTCGTTCGGCATGCTGGGCATCAACTCCGTGTTGATCGTCCGCCCCATATAAGTTGTCTTACCTCGACCTGCCTAGTGCCAAATGAACGAAGACAGCCAGCTCGACCTTACTTCCGAAGCAACCTCGTCGTCTGCCAATGAAGCGAGTGCTGCACGCAAGCAGCCAAAGCTAGGCAATCAGCGCAGCCCGACGATGCGCATCTTATTCAATTGCTGCCGAGTCTACGCGATGGTCCATGTGCCGGCAGGAGCTCTGAATGGTAAATTGTCCAGTTGGCGGTTTCACTTTCCACGCTGCGGGAGCTTGGTCGACATTCCACTTGATTGACATTTTATTAAACCGCGTGGGCATCGCCCCGCGCGTACGAGCTCAACAGCGAGCGGCCCGTTGGGCACGCGGTTTAACGAATAGCGCAGCCCATCTCAACTCTATCAGGCTACACCATTGAAGTGCGATAAAGCCGATCATCTGAGATTAAGCTGGCAGCTCGACCTGCTGCGCCGCTGGACGGCGGTGATGGCGATCGCATTAATTGGAGTCACGTGGCGTTTGTGGTGGGGTGGGTCGGAGTTTCCTGCGATACCGGTGGGTGCATGGCTGTCCCGCGTTCCCTGGATCGTAGATCGCACGAGCTGCTGCGCACTCCTGCTGGGCTTAACTCTCGTGGCCTGTGGAAGCGTGCGGCAGAGCCACTGGGGTTGGACTGTGGTGCTCATAGCTGGCGTGCTCTTGGCATTGCTCGATCAGCATCGCTGGCAGCCATGGTTCTATCAATTGCTGCTATTCGCGGCAGTCTTCCGCTTGAGCTCCCCCCCGCGCACCGCCCGCTTGTTAACCTGGCTGGCTGTCAGCATCTACTTCTATTCAGCCTTGGGGAAGTTTGACACAGAGTTCTTACATACGGTCGGCCAGCAGTTTTGGCAGGGGCTGGAGCAGGTGCTCGGCATGCCGCAGGCCGCTGGTGACGCTTGGCCAGGCCGGTCCATCGCGGTCATTGGGCTGTTGCCCGCGACTGAATTGCTGCTGGCCGCTGGGCTGGCCTGGTCCGCAACGCGCCGCGCCGCTGGCGTGCTGGCGATCGCATTTCATGTGGGATTAATGGTGCTGCTGGGGCCGCTGGGGTTGGATCACTCCGCCGGTGTGGTGTGCTGGAACCTGCAGTTTGCTGGACAAGCGCTGTGTCTGTTTGTGCTGGTGGATCGGAAGCGAAATCCAGGGAGGTTATCGACTCCGGTTGCAAATGCGCAGCTCGGTTGGCGAAATCATGTGGCGACTGCGCTCGTCGGTCTGGCGATCGCATTGCCTATGGGCGAGCGT
>CAKQNH010000521.1 GCA_934255105.1 uncultured Pirellulaceae bacterium | reverse complement strand
GGGGCATCGAGTAGGAGTACGAGTACCGCCTACGGCTGAGTAGGAGTGCGAAAATGCAAGCAAAGGTGAGCGTGCTGATTTAGCTCGACGAATATGGTGGCGTTCAGCGAGAAGTATCTAAAAAAATAAGGCGTGGACCACATGGAGTGGATATGCGGGCGAACAGGTGTCGATACTCCTATGGAGAATACGTCTTTCGCGCGGATACCCGATGTTGCAGTTTAATTCACTTCTAGCGTCAATCGCTTTGCCTATGGCTGGTAAAACGCTGCAGACGGTTGTGCATGCCGCCCATCAGACGGGGCACAGCTTTCTCAAAACCTTTGCGCAGCTCGGCGAACAAACGGCAGACGCGGCCAGCGCGCAGGCCGCGCCAGAGTCGCTGCAGAGCAAGCTGACCGCGTTTTCCGGCCAGTTTCGCGACTGGCTGGCTGAGCAGGGAGTCACTGGGCCCTACGAAATGCAATTCCACTTGGCAGACAACGGCGATCCGGTGGCCAACGTGGTGGGTAAGGATTCCGAGCAGATTGTCGATTTGCTCTACGGCGACAACAATTGGCTCGACCGCCTCAGTTCACTCGCTACTCAGGCGGAGCGCGAGTCACCTCCCAGCCTGCCTGGCGGCAATGGGCTGAGCCACGCGGTCGACGTCAGCCTAGCCATAGGCTCAGGCGATGCCTATGTCCGCCGGCAACCATCTCACACATCCTGAAAGACTGGGTAGAATAGTCAGCTTAACATCCTGCAGTTTTGAAGTGTCGCAAAGATTTAATGGTAGCGGAAGTCGTCAAGACTTTCGGCCAAGCGGGCTCCGAAACTCTTGGCGAGTTCCGCTACTTATGAATTCACAGCCTATCCGCGAATGGCGACACTAAGTTTTTGCCAGATGCACAACGGAAATTTTTACGGCGTCGGCGTCACACACAGTCTCGGCCTGAGCGGCGAAGTTTAAGACAGAAGAGCCATGGCAACCGATTTTCGACTCAAAGAACAACTCCCCTCGGTCACTGAGAAAATACTGGCGTCGTACAGCGACAATGATCGCATCAACCACCTGGGGCATTGTCCGCTCCCCAAATATCAAGAGGTCGTCTCCATCCTGGACGACTTGAAGGACATCATCTATCCCGGCTTCCGCCGTCGCGAGGGGCTACACGTGGGGAACGTGATGTACCATGTGGGAGATCTGGTGGATCGCCTGCACGATAAGCTAACCACGCAGGTTGGTCGCGCACTGCACCATGATGATCGCGTCCACAATCGTGCCAGCGATTGTGAGAACCAATTCGACTACGAGGCCAAAGGACAAGCCATCGCCATACGGTTTTTGGAGCAAATTCCCAGGCTCAGACGCGTGTTGGCGACCGACGTCGAAGCGGCCTTTGATGGCGACCCGGCCGTCAGTAGTCGCGATGAAGTGATCTTTTGTTACCCAGGTTTGGAAGCCATCACCGTCTACCGCATCGCCAACGAATTGCGACGGCTGGGAGTTCCCTTCATTCCGCGGATGATGACCGAATGGGCTCATCGAGATACCGGCATCGACATCCACCCCGGAGCCACCATCGGCGACTACTTTTTCATCGATCACGGGACAGGCGTAGTGATCGGAGAGACCTGTGACATTGGATCGAGTGTCAAAATATACCAAGGGGTAACGCTCGGTGCCCTCAGTTTTCCGACCGACAAAGACGGACATTTGATTCGCGGACAGAAACGTCATCCGACCATCGAGGATCGCGTGGTGATCTATGCCAATGCGACCATCCTGGGTGGACGCACGGTCGTGGGACACGACAGCACCATCGGCTCGAGCGTGTGGATCACTAGCTCGGTGGCGCCGCATACAATTGTCGTTCTGGAAAAACCGAATCTGCGCTTGCGCGGCAGTCTACCAGACGACATGAAGCCAGAAGTCAACTATCAAATTTGAAGTCTGGTGTTTTATCACTGCTTGTTTTAGGGTAGCTGGAGTCGCCAGACTTCAGCGCGTAGCGGAAGTCGCCAAGACTTTCGGCCCTTGGCTCCTACTGAGGAATTGCGACGATGACCTTCCTACGCACGGATACTGCAGCGTCGTCCATACTGCTAATTGACAGCGACCCGCTGATGCTGGCCGCCACGGGTGCCGTCATGGACATGCAAGGCCACCGGGTCGTGCTCGCCCGAAATGAAGAGATGGCCCTGCGCTCGATTGCTGAAGGCCAATTTGATGTGATCGTGTTGTCGATCGAGGCTCTGGCTAGCGGCTGTGAGTTCGCCGCCAAGTTGCGCGGACCAGAAATCGCTCGCGATGTTCCGGTCATTTTTTTGGTCCCGGAACTTTCCGCCTCATGGCTACCGCAACTCTCTGCTCATGGCGGCGTGTTTTGCCTGCTCAAACCAGTCGATCCCCACGCACTGATTGAGCTGGTTGAGAAATCGCTCTGGCTGCCTCACGTCGCCCATGGACGACTCGCCCACGCACATTCGGGAAAAGCCAGCAGTCCAAGCAGCGGCAACAGCCCCCCTGCAACTCATCTGACCCAACAGAGCGACTGGGTCAAGCTCTCTTGAGTTAAACCATTCTCGCCAACTCGAGCTGGCGGCCAATTTGAAAGATTTGTTCCGCGTTGAGCACTAGATCGTTGCGAGTAAACAGCGTACGGATCGCTTCGCGGTGGATCTCCATTTTCGTTCCCCCGACTCCGATGGCTCCGTAGTCGATGCGACCATCGCGGGCGACTCCCTTATCGGTCGCAGCGATACCCGCGAGTCCTGCGGGTGGCACCGCGTTGAGGTCGATAGCCACCTTTAATCCGCCAGCCTGCTTCAACTGCGCAGGATTGAGCAATTGCACGCCCGCCGCAGCACATCCAAACACGGCGTTGACCTGGGGCAAATGCTGGTCCAGTTGGGGCGTGCCCAGTGGGGTGAGCCGCCCGCCACGTGGTTGCCCATCGCCTGTCTGCTCCTCGCTCGCTTGCTCGCTCAATCTTCGGCAAATCTGCTCTGCGTGCGATGCATCGCGAGAGCTAAGTCGGACACTGGCTCCTGCGTTGACCAACAGCCGCGCTACGCGCTGTCCCACCGGCCCTGTCCCTAGGACAAGGGCGTCGACGGTTGCTAGATCGATATGTCTAGCTGCGCACAGTACGGCAGCCGCTGCAGTGGTATTGGAACCATTGCCATCGAGCATGACCGAAACGCGAACCGGGCCGAAAAAGGTTTGCGCGATTTCCGCCGCCAGAGTTTCCCCCACGGCCACGTCGGAGCCCCCAATGAAAATGGCCGTGGCGGACAACTGATCGGGACCACGAGTAAACATGGCACCATGCACCAAATCGCGCACGCACTCCTTCGTCACTTGTCCATATTGCAACAGATGGTCGACCCCCGAATCAATGGCCACCACCGCATCGAAGACGCTCGGCTGCGCGTCGCTATCGAGCTGAATCAAGACCCGTGGATTTTGCATCATTTGTGCTCCGAGGTGAGTTGCACGCTCCGATAACCGTTTACGGATATGCATGATAGTGGATATGCATGATAGTCGTTGATCGCTCCGCCGATCAGGCGTATATACGTTGACGTTAGCGACGAGCCATTCACGAAGAGCAATGATCGGCGGAGCGATCAACGACCAAGGCGTGAATGGTTAGTATCTGCCGAAATATTACTGTCGCATCTAGGCTTTTCGCCGCAACCGCGAAGCTTCGCCACTAATACGCGTTACCGCAGTAAAGTTGCGACATTCATTTTTTTCCCCGAAGGTTACGAAAAAAGCCATCACCTTCGAAATGACGGCGACGGCTTATTGAACTCAGCCTGTGGATTCGGCTTCCGCAGGCCCCGCAGCGGCGACTCTATGCGTCGAAGCCTTTGAACGGGTGAGCGGCTGTGTCCTTCTTGGCGGTCACATCTTGAACCGAAGGTTTGCCTTGCATGGCGCTGGCGATGGCCAACTTGGTGGCTTCGTAATTGTATTGATAGATCTTGGCATTGTCTTCGGCGGCGGGGTGGATGAACACGCCGCAGACGATGACCAACTCTTCGGCTTGGTCCGTCGGAATCACACCGGCGGCAACTTGGTCGGCCACGGCTTTAGCCACCGCGAACTGAGCCGGTCCAAACATCTGCACGACTTGCTTCATGCCTTTGATGGTGACCTTAGTAATCATCACGGTCGATGGCTTTACAGGCAGGTTGGGCTCGAGCACGGCTAGCAGATTGCTGTGCCCTTCGCTCTGAGTGGCCAATGCGTTGGCAAAGGCAACGCCCACAGGTCCAGTCTTGCTGCCGATCATCAAATCGATGTGAGCTACTTCATTGCCATCGCCTACCAGAGCTTCGCCTACAAATAGCGACATGGGTAAATCCTCAAAAGGTTGTGGGGGAATGTCGAATTGACGGCCGATGGATCGATATTG
>CAKQNH010000520.1 GCA_934255105.1 uncultured Pirellulaceae bacterium | reverse complement strand
TAACGCGCGCCTAAGAGCAGGAGCAGTTCGGCCAAGGTAGTACATGCCGCCGCTTCGCGATTTTACGGTTGCTAGATATAAACGTCAGGCGAACGTCGAATCCGCTTGCGCGGCTTCTATCGAACTTGAACTCAATGCGGATTTTCGCATTCTCACTGTCACCAACTTCGTGTAGCTGGCGTTTAGACAGTGTATTGAAAGTTCTCTAGCTCTTGCGAAGGTGTGCAATGCAACGGTCTACGGTAAATGGTTCATTGAAGAAAAGCTCACGGCGACTATTTCTGGCGGGAGTGGCCACGCTGGGATTGGTCGGTTGCCGAGAGCATGGCGATTTGGCGGATATGATGGACGAGGCCGACGCGGCGGCGGACAACGCGGTGGCCGGCGATGCTATGACACAAGAAGCTGCTGGGAATGTCGCGGAAGAATCTCGCGAGCATACTCGTAAGTTGGTGCAGCAACGTCTGGATGAAGCACAAGCCACGATTGCAAAACAAGTTGGTCCGAGCGTGATCCCGATGCGAAAAGTGTTTGCCGTCGCATACGGGGGAGTGCCGGAGTTCGTCGATCATGCCTTGGGCTGGACCAGCAAATTTAAGTTGGCTTGGGATGTGCTACCAGGGACGGAGAACGTGAGGCAATCGCGCTACCTTCGCGAGCAATTCGAGCGGCTGGTTCTGTCGGAAGCCAATCTGCAACAGGGGATGAGGAGTTCGGTTGGCGGGTTCGCAGCAGAGATACAAAGTGCCGAGAATACGATGCTAGTGCGGCTGCAACAGGATCTGGATGGGTTTGACGGCAACTTGCCGGTGGGAAAGCTGGATTATCAAGCCTTACAGCGTTCCTATCAGTGGGCCGTGGACCAGTCGCAGCAGACGGCGCAAGTGGAAGTGGCCGAGGCGGTGGCCCAGATGACTATCGCGGTACTGGTCGAGAAGATGATTGGTCGCATTGTCGCACGCTGCACTACGTCGGGAGTGATCTATAGCGTAGGCGCGTTGGGGGCACCAGGAACATTCGGTGTGACGCTGGGCCTAGCTTTCGTCATCGACTTTCTGGTGGGCTGGGTGTGGAGCTGGTTTTCGAATCCACGCGGAGATTTAGAGCTGCAACTCAAACAAAAACTAGATGCGTTGCAACGCGAGTTTGTCGGCGGGCCTGACGTCCCAGGCGGTCTATGGCAGGAGCTAAGCGATGTGGCCGCCTCGCGAGCCGAACTTCGGCAAGCGGCGGTGATGCAGTGGATAGCGGGTTGATCGGTACTAGACAACTGAACGTAAAAAGTAAATTCAACGAGGTGTAGTATGAAAGGTGTAAGAAATTTCGGTATGCACTGTGGGTTGTTGACTCTGTTGCTGGCTGCGACGAGTACAGCTCCGCAGGCTTGTGCCGGGACTGGTCGCGTGGCGAAGGAATTGACAGAGGAATTGTGCGAGAGACTCGGTGCCAAACTAACTCGAACTCAAGCTGATGCGCTGCTGCCGCGAGTTGAATCGATCGTGAGTAAGTACGGTGACGAGGCCGCTGTGGCCTTGCGCAAAGGTGGTCCGCAAGCGGTAGACGCGATCGAGTCAGCGGGCTCGGATGGAGCGCAGTGCATCAAGCTGCTGGCACGACGCGGTGACGAGGCGCTGTGGGTGGTGTCGCGGCCCAAACGTTTAGCGATCTTCGTGAAGCACGGTGATGATGCGGCGACTGCCATGATCAAACATGGAGAGATTGTCGAAGGATTGATTGGGCGGTACGGTGACGACGCAGCGGGCGCGCTGGCTCGAGTTGATAGCCGCAATGCGCGACGTCTGGCAATGCTGAGCGATGACGGTTTGTTTGAAAGTGTGCCTGGTCACTCCACTCGCCTATTTACAGTCATCAAGAATGTCGGCGATGAGGCTGCTGACTTCGTGTGGAGGAATAAGGGAGCATTGGCTATTGCGGGCACGTTGATCGCGTTTGTCAATGATCCTGAACCGTTCTTTACTGGCGCAAGAGAACTTGGATCAGAGACAATCGAACGCATCGTTGCACCAATCGCCCAACGGGCCGCCTCGCAGTTTCCATGGCGGGGCGTGTGGTGGATTGGAATATTGAGTGCGGGATTCGTATTGATGCGATATCTACGCCGTACACTTGTCGCCGTCAATGGTCCTTCGGTTTACGGCCAGCGACATGCGGCTGAGATCGACGGTGTATTGCCAGCGGGGCCCGCCCGCTGTCCAACGAATCAAGAGAATCTGGCTCCCCTCCCCTCTGTACTCAGGGGCCAGGGGCTGGGGGTGAGGGGCGATGTATCCAATGAGAGAATTTGAATCAGAACTCAACGCTGTGTTGCCGCTATTTTGTGTGGAACGCGAGTCTCGTTGGCCGGAGCCAAGTATGAATTTTCTGATTGCTTACGACATCGCCGATCCAAAGCGGCTAAGCCGAGTTGCTAAGTCGCTCGAGCGCGATGCGCGTCGCGTACAGAAGTCGGTGTTCATGTTCACTGGCACGCGAAGACAAGTCGAAGCGGTCATCTCGAACTTAGTGCGGGTGATCGAACCCACCGAAGATCGCGTGCAGGCTTGGCCGATTCGGACGTCCACCCGCGCCCTGCGCATCGATGCGGGCAATGCGATTCCCGACACGGGCGTAGCGCTGGTCTTCGGCGACGAACAATGGACGGTGATCGAAGCCATGGATGACGCCGAGGACCATGAACCATTGATTATCGAGTAACCAAGAACCAAGAACCAAGAACCAAGAACCAAGAACCAAGAAAATGAAACTATTTCCGCTTCGCAATCGCGCCACACGCCCCAGTTCGATCGTGCCACAAGTCCGCGTGGGAGTGGCACATTTGACCGGGCCGGGCAAACTTTCGGCTACCGGCGCGCACTTGATCTATGAAACCGCCGGCGCGCGACAAGTCCGCTTGGACACCGAGGGATTGTCGGAGATCGTGGCCTATGGCGAAGTCTCGTTGAGCGGCGAAGCGATGCGGGTGATCGACAGCGCGCGGATAGCGCTGAGTTGGCTGAGTCCCAATGGCTGCTTTCTGTGGGGACGGTTGCAGAACGACGGTTCCGACCGGGCATTGACGCGATTGCTGCAATTTCAAGCGTGGGAGGATCGCGCTTGGCAAATGGTCGTTGCGCGGGAAATCGTCAGTCGCAAATGCGAGTCGATCCATGCAGCGCTGCGGCACTATCAACGGCAGGGCAAGCCGCTACCGAAAGGCATACTGGAGAAAGTCGACGCACAGCAGGGCGCTTGCGAGCAGGCGCAGAGCGTCGACCAATTGCGCGGTATCGAAGGCTATGCATCGTCCATTTGGTTTGCCCAATATGCGGCCTATTTCGGCGGTGAATGGAAATTTGCGGGCCGCACTCGTCGTCCCCCCAAGGATCCGATCAACGCGTTGTTGAGTCTGGGGTACATGCAATTGCTTCGACGCGTGGCGGCGCGCGCGGAGTCGCAAGGCTATGAGGTCGCGTTGGGAGCATTGCACGAATTTCGCCCTGGGCGGGCGAGTCTAGCCTGTGACATAATGGAGCCGTTGCGCATTCCGGTCGTCGATCGCTGGGTCGTGGCGGCTTGTGGGCAAGGCATCGTGAGCCGTTCGGACTTCGAGCCCAAATCCGACGGAGGCGTATATTTGAAGCGTGAAAAACTGGGAGGGGTGTTGACTAGGTTGGAGGAGCACTGGCGTCAAGGCAATTTTGAGCAGATAGTAGAGCGCGAGCTGCGTGACTGGACTGCTTCGATACGCGGCAGCGTCAGTCTTAGCACTAGTCGCGCAGCGACATATTTGAAGTCTCGTTTGTCGCGAGGTGTTGACGCGCGTCAGGGTGGGGGTTAGGCAAAGTCCGTAAGTTGTTATTTGGCAGGGGTTTGCGGAGCTGTTCAAGATGGTGAGACGCCGCTTTAAACCTTCGGTTCGCCGCAACTTGCAGGGGGGCAGGCAAACTGCTACTATAAGTCCTTGCAGTGGAACGAGTTGCGAAAGCGGCAGGCTCAGTCCACTCGGCCGATCTAAGGCCATTGAAACCTTACAGTGCCGGACACTCTGTCCTCGCGTTCAAGTGGCTCAGTCCACTCGGCCGATCTAAGGCCATTGAAACGATAGCCAACAAAGCAAGACTCTCCGCATGATACTGGCTCAGTCCACTCGGCCGATCTAAGGCCATTGAAACATTCAAGCTGACTAGCATTATGTTTTTTATGCTTTCGGCTCAGTCCACTCGGCCGATCTAAGGCCATTGAAACCTCCGCTACATCCCTACCCAAGAAACCATGTCTGGCGGCTCAGTCCACTCGGCCGATCTAAGGCCATTGAAACACAGTTAGCTAGCCTGCTCGGTGATTCCAAGCCGCTCGGCTCAGTCCACTCGGCCGATCTAAGGCCATTGAAACAATCGTATCGTCGTGGAT
>CAKQNH010000519.1 GCA_934255105.1 uncultured Pirellulaceae bacterium | reverse complement strand
GGATATTCGCTCTGACACCAAATATCCCATGAAATCGCACCGTGACGACACTTTCCTCCTCCACTGTTGAGTCTGCTAACGATCGGCTAACCGAACATACTTTGCAGGAAAACGAATCTTTTTCCGCTCTAGCATCTGCAAATTCTTCGTCGGTGGAAACTCAGTCTGATCTCTCACCCCAGGCCCCCCGCAGACGCTCAGCCGGGTACATCGCCAGCCAACTCGCCCTGGCGATCACCGCGGCAGTGCTACATGGCTTGCCCTGGTTGATTGAAGATTGGTTTTGGTGCGGTTGGTTAGGTATTGCTCTAGGGCTCTATGTGGTAACGCGACCCGGCTGGATTGCATCTTGGTGGATGACCTGGCTGTGGGGCACATTAGCGTTGACAATCGCCTTCCACTGGTCACCCGGAGCTATGGCCTATTCGATCGGCTCCACCTACGCAGCCGGACTGGCGGTGGCTGTACCCTTTCTATTCTGGGATGGCCTACGGCTAGCGCTCGGCTACTGGCTGGCCGCACGGATGACGCGCGATGTGCGGTTGATCTGGATTCCAGCGGCACTCTTTACCATGACTTTGGAATGGGCCTTGCCCAGCATCTTTCCCTGGCGGCTAGGCCTGACACAATTGGCTGTACCGTGGCTGGTGCAGCCCGTGGCCATTTTCGGCGCCGGCTGGACAACTCTCATTGCCTTCACCCACGCGGGGCTAGGTATTATCTTCATTTCGGCTCTATTGGCGCGTCGGCGAACCGCTCGCGCCCAACTAGCACAAGCGACGCTGCCTGCAGCGTCTAAGAGCAATGCGGTGCGACGCGCGGCTGTGTTTGGCGTTTCGCTGTTGGTGCTCAACGGACTGTTCGGCGCTTGGTCACTTTCGCTGTGGCAGCAACGCATCGACGCAGCCGAGAAGGTGCGGTTTGCACTTGTGCAAGTCGACCCAAGCTACACGTGGAGCACAGAGCACCTCCAGGACCTGACCCGTCAGGTGGCTGGGCAAGTAGACATCGTGTGCTGGCCCGAATCGAGCGGCGGCAACTACGAATTGGGGCTCGATGCGCTCGACGACGAGGAGGTAGTCTTCGCCCGCTCGCGCGCACCAAAGCGAGGTATGCAACCTTGGCCAAATGCGGCGTGCGAACTGCTTTTCGGTGGCAAGTGCTATGTAGGCGACCCAGAAAACCCAAAGCAATTGCATGTGTCTGCCATGCTAGTCAATCCACTGCAGCGCATCACTGGACGGTATCACAAACGCTTCTTGATGCCATTTGGCGAGTATGTGCCAGGTGGAGGCACTATACCAGGCATGGCCGAATTGTTTGATATGGAAGAGGACGTTCAGCCCGGCGGCAGTGCCACGCCGATGCACAGCCAAAACACCGCTGCTCAAATGGGCGCTCTGCTGTGCTATGAGGACATGGTGCCACAAGCGACACTGGAGATGACCAATAATCAAGTCAATATCTTGATCTCGTTGATCAATGGCTCGGCTTTTGAAAATCCGTACACGCTTACCCAACATCGCTTGTTAGCTCAATTGCGCGCCGTCGAGTGTCGCAAGTATTTACTGCGGTGCGCGGCTACCGGAGAAACATGCAGTATCTCCCCTATGGGCGAGATCGTCGATCGTCTTCCCGTGCAGCAGGAAGGAGTGCTGATCGCTCAGGCGGCACTCTTACCTGGAACGACTCAGTTCACCCGCACGCCCTGGCTCGGCCCGTTGCTAACTATGCTAAGTCTGATTGGAGTTTGCATCGGCTTCAAAGGCCGTAGGGAAAGGCGATAGCCACCTAGGCCGTCGACTGCTCTGCTGTAGCGTTTGACAATACATGACGTCTGCTGAAGCGGTTGATGATACAAGACATCTGCTGAACCGTTTGACGATATATGGCGAGCGTTTGATGGTACATGACGTATTGATCGGCGGTCACGCTATTTGGGCTGCTGCGACTTGTCGTAGCTTTCGCGCATACCTGCGCCAGAGTTTGCGTATGACGGTATGAAACAGCCTGGGCTAAAGCCTGCTTTCGGTGCCACTATCACTCTGCCGACGAACAACTCTCCACCGTCCAAGCTGCCACTGCCTCTCGATCACCTCCCAAAGCTACGACAAGTCGCAGCAGTCCAAGGTTGCTTCAACGCCAACCAAAGACAATTGTTTGAAAGGCTTAGTTCAGCCTGGGGCAGATGATCGCCGAGTCCAATGCTGCGCGCAGCGGGTCGAAGCCGGCTGGGGAGAAGCCCAAGTGGAGATGCTGCCGCCAGCCCTCGGCCAATGCAAACCGGCCACTGAGCTGGCCCACTTGTCGATTAAGGTCGAGCATGGTCTCTAGATAAGCGCTAATGCCTTGGCTGGCACCCAGCCACTGATCCTGGCTGGCGTGGGCTGCCAACAACTCTCGCTTGCGATCGACTAGCGAGCTGACATCGACAAAGTGAGTGGGCGTGACCAGCTCGCCCAGCGGCGTGCGATTGCCGTGCGGCTGCGCGTGATAGACGGCTACCGCGGCGTCGTACGATGGCAGTGGAGGTTGCGTAGGGTATCCCGGCATGCCGCGTGTAAAGGCGGCGCTGACCGCCAGCCGCGCGGTGTTCTGATGGTCCTCCATGTAGTCCAGCGGAGCGTGCGTGAGCACAATCTGCGGACGAGCTTGGCGCACCACAGCGGCGACTTGTCGCAACAAGTCTTGCGAGTACATGATGTCCATGTCGTCGCAGATGGGGGGATAAAACTTGGCTGGTATCAGCGCGGCGGCGGTTTGGGCCTCGGCCAAGCGTAGCGCCGCGCATTCGGCGGGGGACAGCGTCTGCGATCCGTAGCAGCCGCTGGCCAGATTGAAATAATGCACCTGCCAACCCCGCTGAGATAATTGCAGCAGGGTCCCCGCCATGACAAATTCGATGTCATCGGGATGCGCGGCAATGGCCAGAACGGAGTTGGCGGTCATGGGAGGTGTTCACTTAGCGTAGTTGTAGAACAGTCGTGTAGAACAATTGCCGTCGTAGCGGAAGCCGCCAAGACTTTCGGCCAAGGGGCTGCCGAAACTCTGGGCGAGTTCCGCTACGTAGGAAGTCACAGCCCAGGAGCGAAAGACGACAATAAAAAGCCGCTCGATGCCTAGCGTTGAACGCGAGCGGAACCGCCCGCAGCTAGCGCTTCGACCTCTTCGACTTTGGCCATGCTAACGTCGCCGGGGAAGGTGGTTAACAAGGCACCGTGGGCCCAGCCCAGTCGCAAGGCGTGCTCGGGCTGCTTGCCAGTGAGCATGCCGTACATCAACCCGGAAGCGAAGCCATCGCCACCACCGATGCGGCACAGCACATCCAGGCTCAATGTGGGGCTAACATAACGCTGGCCGTCGTACCACAGCACAGCACCCCAGTCGTGGCGGTTGGTCGAGTGGACTTCGCGCAGCGTGGTAGCGATCAGCTTAACGTTCGGGAATTGCTCGGTGACCTGCTCGATGATGTTGAAGAATTGCTGGGGGTCGAGCTTGGATTTGCTCTCGACGTCCTGGCCTTTCATCCCCAGTCCCTTCTGCAGGTCTTCCTCGTTGCCGACCAGCACATCGCAGTTGGACGCGATCTTGCGGAACATCTCTTGGCCTTTGGCTTCGCTGCCGATGGTCTGCCACAGCTTGGCGCGGTAGTTCAAGTCGAACGAAGTGATGGTCCCCGCAGCTTGGGCGGCTTGCATGCCTTCCACGATCAATTCGGAGGTAGTCGGTGTGAGCGCCGCGAAGATGCCACCGGAGTGGAACCATTTCACGCCATCGGCGAAAATTTTGTCCCAGTCGAAATCGCCCGGCTTGAGCATCGCCCCAGCTTCGTTGGCGCGATTGTAGAACACCACTGGTGGCCGCACGCCTTGCCCGCGATCGCTGTACACGGTGGCGATGTTGGGCCCGCGCACGCCATCGTGCTCGAACCATTTGTAGAATGGCTTGACGCCCGTTTCGCGGACGGCGCGTTGCACAATTTCTCCCACACCGTAGTTGACCATGGCTGTGGCGACTCCGGTTTTCAGACCGAAGCAATCGGACAGATTGGCGGCCACGTTGTATTCGCCACCCGACACGTGGACTTCAAACGAGCGCGCCTTGCGAAATGGAATAACGCCAGGGTCCAGGCGGTGAATAAGCGCGCCAAGCGATAAGAAATCGAGGGCCGCGTCGGTTTTGATTTTTAACTGAGCCATGTTGAGTGCCTTGTGCAGTGAGAGGATGAAAATGGAAACCGTAACCCGGCTGGGTTGTGAATTTTTACGTAGCGGAACTCGCCAAGAGTTTCGGCAGCTCCCTTAACCGAAAGTCTTGGCGACTTCCGCTACCATTGATACCTTGCAATCTTAAAAATCCACAGCCTAGCCGCGTGAGCCAGGAAGAAGAAACGCTGATCCCCTTCCTTGCTGACGCAT
>CAKQNH010000518.1 GCA_934255105.1 uncultured Pirellulaceae bacterium | reverse complement strand
GACGAGTAGACCGCGGACATTTTGCGCAGCGGGTCGCTGATACCCACCAGCATGCCGAAGAAGACTAGCAGTGCAGAAACGCTCAGTGGCTCTTTGCAAATCATGATTCCAAACAATGAAGTTTGTTGATTGAGCACCAAGTAGGCTCCACCGATAATAGTGGTACCCAGCATGCCAATTCCTAAGAATTCGATGATCGGCTTGGAGAGGGAAGTGAGAAAGATGAATTTGAGTCCGAACTTGCGCATGAGCATTGTGGACTCTTCGAAGCGAGCCAATTCCAGCTCTTCGCTGCGATATGCCTGCACGGTTTGAATATTGGCCAGTGATTCCAAAAGTACTTCATGAAAGCCTGTAGCTCGCTCGAGCATGCGTCGCGAGACACTCTTGATGCTACGCGTCACGTAGTACAGCAAAACGCCCACTAGCGGAGCTACCACCACACTTAAGAACAACAGTCGCCAACAAATCAACGCCGCTCCAATCATACAAGCCATAATTTTAAGCGGCTCGCGTAAGGCGGCTCCGAGGGCATTGGTTAGGCCGGCAGAGAGCATGTCCGTGGTGTGGACGACCAGCGTGACGAATGTTGTATTACCGCGACCGGCGAACGAAGCGCGATCCATAAACAGGGCTTTTTCAAAGACCTGATTGCGCAATGTTCTTGAGATGTCCAGGGCCACTTTGCCCACCAGGACTTCGTTGCTGATGAGAAAGAAGTGCTTGACCATCGTCGAAAGTAGGAGTGCCACCACGATGAGAGAAATCGTGTGGAACGGGCTAGCTGGGACCCATCGATCAATCCAAGGCTTAAGTTTCTGGTAGGACGTGTGTTGAGTTTGGTGGATGGTCAATTCGGCTCGCAGTGCTTCAATCGCAGCGACGTTGCTAGTGGCTAGCCCAGTCTCTGGACTCACCACGGCGGCAGTTTGTTGCTGATTGGCGATATTGGCTTCGACTACCTCTATTGCTTGGGCATGCTTATGCAGCTCTTCGTCGACCCATTGCTGCATGGACTTGCCGCGAATGGTGACTTCCAAAATAGGATAGAAAGCCATGATGTTGGCGCCCCATAGCGAGGCCACGGCGAATGAACACACCGCCGCCAGCGTGACCGACATCCAGTATTTGCTAGCCATGCGCAGGGCGCGAAAAAAATTCTTCATAGTCCAGAGAGCCTAGCCAACGGGCGAAAATGTTTAGGGATGCTTACATCTAGGGTGCTTATTAGCAGGCTAATACGATTCAATCAAGCGAAAAAACGACCTTTTGAAGGCTTCTCGATATTTTGCGAAAAAGGGTTTCGAGGAGCGTGAATGACGTTTACGCCAATTTCGTCGTCTACTACTATCGCGGCTTGCACTAGGAATTGGATGGATCGTTGACTTAAAGAGGAAGGATGTCTGGTATTGTCCATGGACGCACAAACTGATTTGATCTTCGACATTGGGGTCAACAAAGGCGAAGACACCGCTTTCTACTTAGCCAAAGGCTTTCGCGTTGTTGGCGTCGAGGCTAACCCATCGATCTACCAGACGCTGGCCGAGAAGTTCGAGAAGGAAGTTTCGAGCGGACAGTTAGTTCTACTGAACCAAGGCGTTTGGTCCGAAGCGACCACCCTCCAGTTCTACAGCAATCTGGACAACGATCACTGGAGCTCTTTCGATCCCGCTTACGGTTGTCGTCAAGGCACGCGTTACGAGGTGATGCTAGTCAACTGCCTAACGATTGACCAGCTAATCGAAGCGCATGGCGTTCCACGCTATATGAAGATCGACGTCGAAGGCGCGGACAGGAAAATCATCGAGGGCCTAGCTATCAGTCAGGTTCGCCCCAGCTTTCTTTCAATCGAAGAGTATGGTTTGGAAGCGATCGATGCCCTGCAAGCCGTCGGCTACGACCGTTTTCAGATGGTGCCGCAGCGCGACAAGTCAAAGGCGATCCCCCCGAATCCATCCCGCGAGGGAAACTATGTTTTCCAAAAGTTTTCTGGATACGACTCTGGCCTGTTTGGCCGAGAGCTACCCAATGACTGGCTGGACTTCGATCAAGCTCGCCTGGAGTTCCAGCAGTCGGTAAGAACACAGGACGGTCGCTTTGTAGGGCCTGAATATGAGTGGTTCGATATTCATGCCACCACGGTTAATCAGCTTTCTGGTCAAGCTGAAGACGCATCGAAATGGTGGCAACGATTATGGCATGGTGTCGCTTCGCGCGGTCAGCAGCCCATGGCTGAGGTAGCATAAACGGCCGCACAAAGGCAGTTTGCCGCTCTCCAAGTTGTAGCCTGCCTCACGGTTGGCTGATGTAGCTGATCGAAATTATCAGGAGTAACTCAGTAGCATGTTTCTCGGCATAAATTATGGCGGTTTGCACGACAGTTCCGTTGCGCTGGTCGACGATTTGGGGCAGGTGCGTTTTGCAGCGAGCGAAGAACGCTTTTCGCGTATCAAGAAGGACGGGCGCTTCCCGGCTTCTGCACTGAGCCATATTGCCCTGGACGAAGTGACGCGGCTGGGCATTCCCTATTTGGCTCAGCGCGAACGGCCCGACGCTCCAGATCCTTTCTTTAAGGATGTCTTGCTGGATTTCGACTGTGGTCTCTCTGATCAGTCCTGTTTTCCGGCAGCTTGGCACGAACGGATCGCCCAGGTAGGCAAACCGGTTCACCACGTTGACCACCACGAGGCTCATGCGGTCGCAGGCTTTCACTTGAGTGGCTTCGAGAATGCGCTCGTAATCACTTGCGATGGTGGTGCCTTCAACTGCGCATGGAATATGGGTTTCTATGAGGCCAGTGCGCATGGACTACGGCCACTTCACCGTGCATCCCACGATCACTACTACCCTCTGTGTAGCCTGTACAGCGACTTTACGGCAGTGCTCGGCTATAAGCCTAATGTTCATGAGGGCAAGCTGACGGGGTTGGCCGGCTATGCGGCCGATGACCACGTTTGCGAGGCCACCGTCTGGGAATCGTATTGCCAGCTCCGCCAATCGGGATCGTGGCTTTGTGAGTTTGTGGGAGCCATGCAAAGCAAGCACTCGGCAACCATGGTAGCCAATGGAGCGCTAGTGCTACTCGTCCGCAGCAAGTTGTCCAATTACACCGACGCGGAGATCGCCCACGCGGTTCAGCGCATCACCGAAAAGAAGGTCATTGAACTCACAGACAAACTATTGAGCGAACAGCGGTTCGATCAAGTGGTACTGGCCGGGGGAATCTTCGCCAACGTTAAACTCAATCGGGAAGTCAAACAACTCGGGTTCAAGCAAATTTTCGTATGTCCAGCGATGGGAGATGAGGGTGTCGCCCTGGGCGCAGCCTTGGCCGCCAGATCCGAAACCTTGTCGTGCGGAATTCAGGGTGCTCCAGCCCGACACGTATTCTGGGGGCCGACGCTGCATGCCGACTCCAGCCAAGAAGTGTCTCGTCTGTCGGTGAACGCCACTCGCATGCTCGCCAGTTCGTCAGATATCGCTCAACTGCTAGCCGATGGAAATATCGTCGTACGGGTCACGGGCGAGATGGAATTTGGTCCGCGTGCACTTGGGCACCGCTCAATTCTTTGTCAGCCGACCGATCCAACAGTCAATGACTGGCTGAACAAAAAGCTCAAACGCACAGAGTTCATGCCGTTTGCGCCGGCTGTCCTGGCCGAGCGCGCCGCCGAGCTCTTCGAGGCAGAGGATTTGGAAGGGGCTGAGCACACCGCCGCATTCATGACGATATGCATGAAGTGCAAACCGCTATTCAAGAAGCTATGCCCAGCGGTCGTGCATGTGGATGGGACGGCACGGCCTCAGATTGTCTCCGCAGAAAGCCAACCTGATCTCCATCGCATCCTTGTCGAGTACGAAAAACTAACCGGCTTACCAGCCCTCATTAATACCAGTTTCAACGTTCACGACGAACCCATAGTCACATCCGTTAAGGATGCGATTGTAGCCTTCTTCCAAAGCCGGCTGGACTACCTCGCGCTGGATGGACTGCTGATTACCGCGGACGCAAATCCGATCTGGGCAACCGCCGTAAACTGTTGTGACAATCCGCTTCTGCAGGACCAACGCGCCCTGCTAACGGCGACCAGCAAACAGATGGGAGCTACTATCGTAGAGCTTCGCGAGTCGAAAAGCTGGCTGGAGCAGCAGGTCAGCAACTGGCAACAGGAAGCCAAACATTGTACCCAGGTCGTTGCCGAGCAGGCGAGTTGGGTTGAGGAGCTGCGCGCAGCCAATGTGTGGTTAGAGCAGCAGGTCCAGAACTGGCAGCACGAAGCCCAGCACAGTGCGCAAGTTATTAGCGAGCAGACCAGTTGGATCGCTGAGCTGCAAGCCGCGAAGGACTGGCTCTCTAGTCAGTGCGACATCACTCGTGCAACGGCCGTCCGGTAAGGACAAGAGACATGTCTATAGGC
>CAKQNH010000517.1 GCA_934255105.1 uncultured Pirellulaceae bacterium | reverse complement strand
CGCCTCAGGCAAACCGATTCTGGTGACGCTGCGATGCATCCCCTGCGACGAGTGTGTCAAATTGGATGATGAACTGGTAGACAATGACCCTGTCATTCGCCCGTTGCTCGAACAGTTTGTGTGCGTGCGCATAGTCGGTGCGAACGGCTTAGACCTCGACACTTTCCAGTACGATACCGATCAATCGTTCGCACTGTTTATGCTCAACGCCGACAAGACCATCTATGGTCGCTTCGGCACGCGTTCGCATCGAACCGATTGGCTTGGCGATGTGTCGCTCAAGGGTATGGCGCACGCCTTGGAAGGCGCACTGGCCCTACACAAACAGTACCCAGCCAATAAAGCTTCGCTGGTTGGTAAGACAGGAAAGTCTCTTGAATTCAAGTCGCCGGAGAAATATCCGGCGCTCAGCGATCAGTACACGGATCGACTCAACTACTCGGGAGATGTCGTCAAGAGTTGCATTCACTGCCATCAGATCGGCGATGCGCGACGCGACTTTTACTGGGAGCAGTCGCAGCCCATTCCAGAACAAATCCTATTCCCTTATCCACATCCCAAAGCAGTGGGCTTGATTCTCGATCCAAACCAACGAGCGACCGTTAAAGACATTGTTGCAGGCACGCCGGCGGCTGCCTCAGGTTTGCAGCCCAATGACGAAATTCTGCTGATGAATGGTCAGCCTTTGCTTTCCATAGCCGACGTTCAGTGGATACTGCATCACGTGCCGGCCGATGGTGGCAAGGTGACGCTGAGTATCCGCCGTGACGGCGAACCCACGGCCGCGCTCTTGGAGCTCGACGCCGGTTGGCGCCAAGCAGACGATATTTCATGGCGTGTCTCCTCATGGGGCATGCGTGGCATCGCCACCGGTGGGTTGAGCTTAGAGACCCTCGCCGAGGACAAGAGGCAGGCACTCGCGATCGAAGGGCCAATGGCGCTTCGAGTCACGCACGTCGGACAATATGCCAAACACGCAGCAGCCAAGCGCGCTGGCTTTAAAGTCGACGATATCCTGGTTTCCTATGACGGCCGCACCGATCTCACGCGAGAAGCGGATGTATTTGCGTACGTCGGCCGCAATCATAAGTACGGCGACGTAGTTGACGTCGAAATCCTGCGTGCAGGCAAACGCCACCGACTAACTTTGCCGATTCAGAAGTAGGTTCCCCGTTGTGACCCGAGACCGTCCCCTAATCACCTTTTCTTAACAAGCTTAGGCTGGGGACTTCTAGAATCGCAAGTTTCCAATGGTAGCGGAAGTCGCCAAGACTTTCGGCCAAGCGGGCTGCCGAAACTCTTGGCGGGTTCCGCTACGTAAAAGTTCACAGCCTAACAACGTCAGAAACACAGACCAGGAGTCGAGCTTCCAAGCGATGGCGAAACGCAAAATCGATGTTCGCATGAGAACGTACGGCATTTACTCACAATGGGAATCGGCGTCCAAACTTCTCCCCCGCTTCCTGCGTACGACCACCGAGATTCCAGCACGCGTAGACGTCGAGTTCGGATTCGTGGTGAACATCAAATACGCTAAAAATTGTGAACTCACGTTTTGTATCGATCACCCGGGCATCCGAGATGATCAGGGCAACCAACGCGCTCCCTTTGAGGGGACAGTCTATGTGAAGACGAACGATTGGAATTTCTATCTCGGCGATACCGTCTGGGAACCGATCGATGACAAGCTTGGTCCCTGGCACCTGTGGTTAGCGATCGGCGGCAACGTGATCGCCGAAAAAACGTTTCAGTTGGTTTGCCCGCCGTAGACGTTCCTCTGCTGTCGATTACCCTGCCGTTGCAATTGCCGCGTGAAGGTCTGTTGTGGTTGGGGATGTTGTGGTTGGGGACACTGCTTCTTGGCGGGTGATTTGCCTCCCCGCAAAGTGCTGTGCCCCCAGCGCCCGTGTCCGGCACATTACCCGAGTTATGCTGGATAGTCGGTCAGGAGCATACCGTTTCTATCGAGCAAGAAGTAGTGCGAGGGTGACAGTATTTCGTTTTCGGCCGGCTCAATTCGAACGAGAGTGCCGTCGCAATGTGGGTGCGGAATTCTCTCCGGCGTTCTACCGAAATCATCGGTGTCGAGATAGTCGATCGAGGTTCCTCCGCACGCGATGCAACGGTTGTTTGTGCGAAATCCCATGAATCTAACGCACAGCTCAAGCCATTGAATTCGACTAGCGAAGTAGTCGTCAAGACTGAATGCCCCACCGTACCTTTCTATTTCAAGTACTGATTCAAGTTCTGAACGAGTCGCCTTTCTTAGTCTGCATCTTTCAATTTCATTAACCGCAGCATCATTGTCGGGTAGCGATTCAGCAATCCTTATTCGATGGCAGTCAAAGCACCAAACTGGCTCACTTGGTGCAAACATGCGCTGATTCGACTCGATTTGGTAGTACCCAGGAAATCCGGTAAACACGCCCATTTGGGTGAAGCAAGAGTCACATTCGTATTCGATATATTTCATAAACTGAAAGGCATTACGCTGGCGGTAACGGCGGTTCTGGGGCTGGGCCGGACAGCAAAGTGAACTGGATTCCGGAACTCCCATTCACCGCGTTTTTCTTGCGAGGGAAGATGCGTAACGAACGGGTCACTAATGGACCTTGTCTTGTAAGCCCCAGCATAGCATTCAATGCGAGGCCGAGCAACATTTATCGACTGTGAACGGTAGGGCAGCGACATCCCGTATGACTGGCGACCACACACCGCGAGCACGGTCATTCGCGCGGGTTGGCATGATTCGTGGGCTTGCGACTTTGCCCACGAATAGCGCGAGTTGCCGCGAATGAATGCAGTTGCCCACCGGCCACGGGGCCACCGGCCACGGGGCCACAGCACCTTGCAACGGCCACGGGGCCACAGCACCTTGCTGGGCGAACGAAGCCACCCATTAACGCGGCCACGGGGCCACAGCACCTTGCTGGGCGAACGAAGCCACCCATTAACGTGCTGTGTCCCCCGGCCACGGGGCCACAGCGCCTTGCTGGGCGGACGAAGCCCCCCCATTAACGTGCTGTGTCCCCAGAGGCTTCCCCAGAGGCTTTCCTATTAACGTGCAGTGTCCCCAGAGGCTGAGGCTTTCCTATTAACGTGCAGTGTCCCCAGAGGCTGTGTCTCCAGAGGCTGTGTCCCCAGAGGCTGGTCGGTGCCTTTTAGCCCAGCGCATAAAACGGGGCATGGTTAGGAGCATTGGAATACCAACAACCACCAAGAGCAACCATATTTCCATTGGAAGCAGGAACGTGAACGCGAGACTGCGTAGCTGAGCAACTTCCGCCGCATCTTCAAGACTTCCTACCGGCCAACCGCTAACTGAAGTAATACCGTTCGGCAAGACGACCCTCCATAGATTTCCTTCCTTTTCCAGGTAGGTTCGCACTGAAGTCCCGATTTTCGGAATTGGATAGTGACCGCTGGGTGTCAGATCCTCTGTGAAGCTTCCTCGCGATCTGATTCGGAAGCACCGGGCTTCTATGTTTTCGTCAGATATGCTCCCCTCTTCGACTTGCTTCACCGTCAGCGTCAAGTAGATTCCCCAATCAGAATTGCCGAACCCTGGCTCAAAGCGTGATGGCTCGGATTCGATGCGAATATCCTTGATAGTTGCAACAACGATTGCGTCAGCATGAGTCTTCAACTGGTCAACAGACAGCGGAGCTTTCTCCGCGAACGCACTTGAATTCAACAGCGCAACCGCCAATATCAAAGGCGGAACCAGAAAATGCATCTTCATGGGGAGTTTCTTGCTGACGGGGACGGCCACGGGGCGGGCAGCCACGGGGCCACAGCACTTTGTCGGCCGGGCAGCCACGGGGCCACCACTCACGGGGCCACAGCACTTTGTCGGCGGAAAGTATTTTACCGGCAGCCACGGGGCCACAGCACTTTGTCGGGCAGCCACGGGGCCACCAGCCACGGGGCCACAGCACTTTGTCGGGGGAAAGTATTTTACCAAATTTGGTGAATGGCGCGTAAGAACTTTCGCTCCCGTTCGTCTATATAGATAGGCCCGATTCGGGCTGAGCGCTGAGCGGCTATCTGAAAGTCAGCCAAGCGACTAAAGTCGCGGTCCGCCCTGAGAGCGCGCTAGTACCTGGCTATTACCTGACAGCGGAGTACTCACGATGGCCCGTCTAAATCGCTATGAGTTGCTCGATCCAGAAGCAATCGACACCGTACATGTCTACAATCGCGTCGTCCGGCGCTGCCTCTTGTTTGGCGACGATCCAGTGACAGGCAAAAACTACGATCACCGCAAGGGCTGGATCGAGGACTTGATCGCTCTACAAGCGAAGTACTTCGCGATAGATCTGCTCGGATTTTCGATCATGTCCAATCATTTCCACCAAATTTTGCGTTCGCGGCCCGATGTGGCGGCGACCTGGGGCGCTGAGGAGGTGGCTCGCCACTGGCTGATGCTCTGTCCGAAG
>CAKQNH010000516.1 GCA_934255105.1 uncultured Pirellulaceae bacterium | reverse complement strand
AGTTAAAGGGGCCATGACACTAGGTTGCCAAGTTTTATTTGACTCGAGCGATTGCGCGACGGGAGGCAATGGATTCCGATGCAAAGAGGGTGGGATTCGTGCCCCATGTCGTAGCGCGGCCCATGCCGTAACTGCGCTTCGCTCGTTACGAGCCTACTAGGTGGGCGGCGATGCAAAGACGATGCAAAGTGAGGGCCTGCCGTAGCAACGCTGCTCTCGTTACGAGCCTACTAGGTCGTAGAGGGCGGATAGCTCGAGCAACAAGGCTTCGAGCTGCTGATAGTAGCGTGCTTCGTCCAGTAAGGCTTTGCTCTGGCGCAGGGCGTCAATCCGCGATTCAATGCTCTCGCGCTCGGCCTGCTGGGCGGGCGTAAATTGCAGAGCGAGGGGAGAGGAAAAGAGTATGGCCCGGGCAGCTCTTTGACCATCAATGGGCTGGCCGGCTTCGGCAGCTTGAATGGGCCTCAGGCCGCGAAAGAACTCGCCACTCGTTCCGCGCCCGTCGCCGTTATCGTCGAGCAAGGCGTGCTCCGAGGCCAATCGCGCATCGCTGAGATAAAATTGCTGGGTGCGAGCCGTAGCAGTCAAAAAGGCTTCTAGCAACGAGACCTCCAAGTCGTGGTCGAGATCGGCAGACAGGTCTTGCAATGAAGCGGCTAAGTACTTTCCAAAGCGACTGTAGTTGAGCTCGCTACCAGATCTCGTGGCCGTGATGACAATTCGCCCCGCTCGCGATAGTGTGGGCAAAAACGGCCCGCTGGCCGACGAACAGTTAATGACTACCACCGGGCAGCGCAGCGGATCTAGCCAGACCGATAGCTCTTGAGCGGACACGTCGGGCCCAGGCAGATTGAACTTGGCATTGTCCCCGACAGCCGTACCATGCCCCAACATGACAACCCACAGCCGCGCATCGCAATCAGCATGCTCCTCAATCGCCCTTTGCAATTGCTGGCGACTGGTGGCTGGCTCTGTTGGCTGTGCTGTTTCTAATTGTGCTGCTTCTAATTGTGCTGCTTCTGGCTGTGGCTTAGGGGAGGGAGCTGATTCTGAATCTGCGGTCGACTCTCCGTCAATCAGGGTCAGTTCCCAACCTCTGTGGTGTGCCAGCGACTGCCAGTCGGCGGCCCAGCTAGCGAACTCGTGCGCGTATTCTGCGGTTCCTCCCGCCCCGACTACGACGAGGATGTGTTCGCGTTGCGCCACATCGGTTGCGGACTCGGCCCAGCAGGCTTGGCGTGCAGACTGTGTCACCAGCAACCCCACCAACGCGGCTATCATCCATAGCCCGCAGCGTCTGCTGCCAAGCAGTGGGCTGAAAGTGAGCGGGTTGCAAGCAATTGTCGCGGATATTAGTAAACGATGTCGGTAGACTTTGGATGAATTAAGAGACGTCCAAAGTCTGGCGACTTCGGCTACGGGGACGATTCTGGCATGGGCCGGGCGACGCATCGCATCGGCGATGGAGCTAATGCAGTGCTTCATGCTAATCCTTTCCAACGACGTAGCCCCCACTCAAAACATAAGCACCCAATGGCCAGAGCAATCAGCCAAGGCTGATGCCACAACGGCTCAATTCGCACTTCGGTTACCGGAACACGTCGCGTGGGAAGAGCTGCAATCCACGCATCGAGTTGGCCGAGTTCGACCACTTCTCCGCCGGAAGCCTGGGCCAGTTGCTCAAGCAGCGCGGTATTGGCTTCAACTTGAGCGAATTCCGCCGCGCTGGGCTGAGCGGTCCAGCCACTGACCACTTTCTCAAGCTCAGCTCCGTCGGGGCCGGTAGCGGTGATTTCACATCGATATCCTCCGTCCTGGTTCGACCAATATTCGGCCACATACTGTCCGCGTATGTCTGGAGCGGGCAGCGCCTGCACGTCGACTCGCTGACCGCCCGGTTCGATGACGGCTATCTCCACATGCCCGTTGTCCAAAGGTTGAAAAGTGGGATCGCGCAGCGTGACCGTCAAGCGATGAGGTTGTTGCGTGTCGGTCGGGGGAGTGATTTCAATTTGTACCTTGCGTGGCACGTCGCTTGTCAGCCAGCGGGCCATCTGTCGCCAGCTTTGCGCCAAGTCGTCGGTCTCGAGGGTCGCTCGCCGCATACTCCAGCGCCAAAAATCGCCCACCATGAGAGCCATTGTACGCCCTCGACCGAAGCGCTGCGAAACTAGCGCAGGCCAAGCATCTGTGTCCCTGCCGGCCCCGCTGGCGGTCAGTTCGGCCAACAGCACTGCGCCGGGTTTGATTCCAGAGACGGTATTCCATGTCAAAAACTCAGGCATCTCATCAAACCGCCTCGCCTCTTCCGTTTGGACTGAGCGCAGGCGCAGCCAGGGTTCAAGCGCGCCGCCGCGCGTCAAGCGATAGCGGACCGGACGCGATTTGTGCCGGGAAGCCTCTTGCCCCTGCAAATAGACCGGTAGCACCTCGCCCAGTGGCGTGTCGCGATAGCTGCCGCCGAGAAAACTCTCTTGGCCCCCCAGCATCATCAGGCCACCGCCACGCTCGGCTACGAATTGTCGCATCAACAACATCTGTTGCTGCGTAAAGAACTGGGCTTCGACATCGTCCAAGATAATCGCGTGGTACGCGAACAGGTCTTCGGCACCGCTAGGGAAACCCGCCTTGAGCGCTTCCGCCGCGCCTTCGCCGAATTTCAGCAGCACAGGTTCGTCGTATTGCTCGACGGTCTCTTCATCGTCGCTGAAACCGGCCTTGAGTGGATTGGTCGACTCGACCACTTGGTCACGAAAATTGAACTTGGCTTCCTTTTTGGCGATCCGCACGAGTCCGTGGAATTGCAGTTCGACATCCTCCTCGAGCGCGCGGCGAAGGAATTTGAATTCCCAATTCGGACGACCTGAGACGTATAAAATGCGATACGGACCACCGCCGCGATCGACGACTAGCGCGCAGTGATTGTTGGCTGTGGTGGCTTCGATGCGGCTGACGATCTCTGAGCGGCTTAAGTCCAGCGACTTAGTTTTAGAATCCCGCGACGGAGTTTCGGCTGGGCGAGCGATTTCAGTCGGCATCTCGCTGGACAACTGAGCTCGCAATTCGACGAACTGCAGCCCCGCCTGAGGAGGTTGGAATTGAAAGCGAACTTGCTGTTCAAAACGATCGCCTGCGACGCGCACACGCTGTTGCTCGACCAAGCTACCGTCGGCAGCGAGCAAACTCACTACCACTTCTTTCCCATCTAGGCCAGTTGCCGACAAGCGAGCTTCCGCTCGAGCCGGTGCTAGTTCAAACGGCGAGATCGCGACGGATGGTCGGCTGAGTGCAAGGTCGCGAGGCGCTGTGCTAGCTTGAGCATTCTCCAGCACTGGATAGATGGGAAACGGGAAATTGGATGTCTGTAGCAGGTGCTGCAGATCGTCGGTCGCCAAGCCGTCGGTAAATAGCAGTAAACCCGCCACATGACGCTGCGCGAATCGCGACTGCAACGTGGAAATCGCTGTGGCCAGTGACGAGTGTTGGCCAGAGTAGGTGAGTTCGCTCAAATCATTTGACGGCTGTAGCTGCTGATCAAACTTGTAGCGACGCACTTCAAAGTCTTGAGCCGCGCGGGTCTGCCAGGGGGCATCTGTGGGCAGCCATGGTTGAAGATTCTGTGCGCGGCCATGACTGGTTCCCGCCGGGCGGATTTGCATGCTCCGGCTATCGTCGACCATGACCGCTAGTAAGTTAGCTCCGGGACGCGGACGCTCCAGTCGCAATTGGGGCTGCAGCAGACAGAAGGCGATGGTGCTTATCGCCAAACATTTGAGCAACATGGCCAATACACCACTGCCGCCCATGCGGCGCGTGCGCAAATAGCTCCATAGCACCAAGGCGCAGCCGGTCCCGGCCAACAGGGCGGCCAGCCACCACCAGTCATAGGCACCGAAGATTAGCGAGTCGAACACTACTGGCCACTCCCTAAATTTTCGAAATACTGGCGCACGCTACGGCTGAACTCGTTGGGCACCGGGTCTCGGTCGTGCGGCACGATCTGCGTCTTGTCTGCCGCGCGGCGCATCAGTTCATCAGCCACCTTGTGTTTCAACTCGCGTAGCGGTGAGGCTACGAGCTCTTGCACGGCTTCCCATTGTGGTTCCGCAGCATGCTTCTTCAGCTCGCCTCGCAACTCGCGGGCAGCTTGCCGAATCTCTGTCGCCTGCCAACGCAATTCCGCGTCGCCGACCAGCTCTTCCACGTCGCGCAGGGTATCGGACCAGTCGCGAAAGCCATCACCGGTGAGGGGACGGGCAGGAGGGGAGGCTGATGAGGATTGCGTAGGTGGGGATTGGCTAGATGAGGATTGGTTAGATGGAGATGAGGGGCTGCGCAGCGATTGTGGGCTTGGGGATGATGGAGTTTGAGTTTGAGTTTGAGTTTGAGTTTGAGTTTGAGTTTGAGTTTGAGTTTGAGTTTGAGTTTGAGTTTGAGTTT
>CAKQNH010000515.1 GCA_934255105.1 uncultured Pirellulaceae bacterium | reverse complement strand
GGGCCGCGACGTGCGCGAGCTGAAAACCAAGTTCCTCTCCACTTTCCTCGGGCCCGACCTTGCCGGTTCGTTGCGACGGGAGTTGGAAGACCTGTGGGGCTGCCCCGTCTACGACAATTACGGGAACGTCGTCGGCTACGAGCAAGGTCAATACTGGAACAATTCCTTGACCGGCCAGGAGCACGCAGTTACCGACAACTACGTCCCCAACGGTCTCGGCGGGGTGCAAAAGACTGTCGTCGTCCGCAGTCGTAATTAGAACCAATGAATTGGGTTGTGACCAATTTAAACACGACCCCGGGCCGCTGACCTCAGCGACTCGGGGTCGAGCTATTCCCGACCTGGCCAAGATCATGCTACGCTCTTCAGTCTTGCACCTCGCTGCACGACTATCTTTCGCAATCTTGAATCTACGACCTTTAAGTTGCATCCCAGGCTTTCACCTGTCGTCGCTACTGCGACTGTGTTGCCAAGAATATTAAGAACCTTCTAGAGCCGCTGTCGTTTCCACTTGCATTTTTCCATTGATAGCTAGAACCATTGCAGTCATGTGTGCCGCCTTGGTTCGCAACAGACGACGCTACCAAATGGGGGAATCGAACATGAAAAGTCCATCGGAGCTGGTGATGACCGATCTGATCATCAAAATGCGAAGGGGCGACTGCGACGCGCAGAACCAACTCTTCAGCATGGTGTACGACCGGCTGATTGTGTTGGCGAGACGGATGCTGCACGGTGGTTCATTCGCCGTTGCGCGTTGGGAGCAGACCGGCGATCTGGCGCACTCGAGCTGGTTTCGGCTGCAGCGCGCGTTGCTCGACCCGCTCGTGACGGTCAACGACGACACGCACTTTCTGCGAATTGCCGCACGGCACATGCGCTTCGAGCTGATCGACCTGTATCGCAAACACACGGGAGAATGCGGGATTGCTAAAAACCATTACTCAGTCCCCGCAAGCGCCCTATTGGCACCTGCCGTCGATGCGGAGCGTTTTGTCGAAGGCCGAACATACGACCCCACACGACTAGCGGCTTGGAGCGAATTCCATCACGCCGTCGAAGCGCTCAACGACGACGATCGCACACTCGTCGACTTGTTGTGGTATCAGGGCCTCAAGCAAAACGAGGTAGCTCGGCTATTACAGGTCGATCCGAGCACGGTAAAACATCGTTGGCGGAAAGTCCGAATCAAACTCTTCGACGTTATCGACTGCAGCGTATTGGATTGATTGAACATGGACACCACGGAACTCGACTGTTTGCTAGACCGACTGGAAGAGGCCCATGACAAGGGGCAGCCACTGACGGCAGAGGAGGTCTGCGCCGACCGGCCCGAGCTGCTCGAACCGCTACGCGCCGCCGCGAGAAAATTGTTGCGTTTTGACAAGTGCTTCGTCTCTTCAGATGCAGATAGCGCCGACGAAGATCTCACTCGCATCGAATCTCCTGGAGACGTTCTGCTCAAGCTCACGACTTTACAATCGTCGATGCAAGGCCAGGAACTTTCGACCGCCAGCAAGCTTGTCGTCGAACGCGAGGTCGACAGCGGTGGATTGGGAGACGTTTACTTGGGAGACGACGCGGAACTGTCGCGCAAGGTAGCGATCAAGCTACTGCGGGCTGGGAACCAAAACTCGACCAGTCGCGAAGATTTCAATCGCGAAGTGAAGATTATCGCGCAGCTCAATCACCCCGGCGTGGTTGCCATCCATGGACGTGGTCAGACCGCTTGCGGTCGTCCCTTCTATTCGATGCCCTATCTGCCCGGAGGCAATCTGAGCAAAAGCATCGAAGCCTACCATACGCTACGCACGACGGTGTGCGACAGCGATCGGGGATTTCGCGACTTGGTGAATCGATTGGTCAGTGTTTGCAAGACGGTGGCCTACGCACACTCGCGCGGTATTGCGCACCGCGACCTCAAGCCGCAGAATATCATGCTGGGCAACTATGGTGAGACCGTCATCATCGACTGGGGGAGCGCGAACCGTGTTGAGCGAGCGCCCGAATTAAAATTGCCTGGTGAGAAGACTGTCGGTGTGCTCGATGCGCAGGGCTCCGACTCGTCGAATCACATCACGCTCGGCTATGCCAGCCCCGAACAACTTGTTGGCGAGGTACCGGCCGGTCCCGCCAGCGATATCTACAGTTTGGGGGCCATGCTCTACAAGTTGCTCACCAGTGTGACACCCTATACGAATCTCGGTTTCGCCAGCATCGAGCAGCTCGTGGAAGCGGTGAAATCGGGTCAGCTCGCGCACCCCAGCGACATTCGCCCAGGTGTTCCACGTCAGCTCGCCGCCATCTGCCTCAAGGCGATGTCGCTCGAGCCCGGCGATCGATACACCACCGCGATCGACATGGCCGACGATTTGGAGAAATACCTGGCCGATGCGCGCGTTTCCGTCTGTCGCGATAGTTTCGGCACACGCATGCTGCGTGTCATTCGTAAGAATCGCACCGCCAGTCTATTGTTGCTGGCGCTGTTCGGGATCTCTTCGGTACTGCTGACCTTGGCGCTGGCTCGCCAAGGCTACTTGGCTCATCGCGCCCAGCAACTGGCCGACGAACGGCTGAAGACCTCTGCCACCATGGCTGCCTTGATCGGTGGCCTTGAAATCGATCGACGCTTTAGTCTGCTCGAGTCCGAGGCGCAGCAACCGCCGCTGATCGCAGCCCTGCGCGAAGTGGAAGCTGAGCCGTCGAACAAGGCGGCTTGGGAGCGTCCGCAAGCACTACTGTTTAAGCTGGCCGAGAAGCTCCGGCAGAAAGAGATCGAAGTCGACAGTACCTTCATCACCGATTCGCTCGGCACGCAGATCGCCCGCGTCCCCGAAACGGATGTCAACGGCAAAATCGCATCGATCGGCGCGAACTTTGCCTACCGGCAGTATTTCAACGGCAAGTCGCAGGACATGGACGTCGAATCGGAAGAGTACCGTACCCATCCCCCGCCTCCGTGTATCGGCAAGGTCCTTACGAACGCCTACGTCAGCGTCAATCGCGGCGAAGACGGCCAACGTGTTAAGACTGCCATTTCGGTCGCTATTACAGACATCGATGCAAACGGCGAGCGGCGAATTCTAGGCCGCTTGGGGATTTCCGTTGGCGTCAACGAATTGGGGATTTTTCGGATGCTCAAGGAGGTCACGGTCGACGCCTTTGTGATTGAGAGTCGGCAGTATGAATGGGGTGATCGCAACGCGCGCGGCCTAGCGCTCGGTCGCCGCAAGGAGAGCGCGGATGCTCACGTTGCCGTGGTCGCCAACTCGCTAGGCAGCTTCTCCAGCCAGCTCACCCGGGTAACGCCGGGACTGACCAGCAGTTCCGCCGAGCAGATCTTTTCGCAGCTCCCCATCGATGGCGAAGCGGTCGTGCTTTACGGCTTCCGCGACACCGGCCTTGGCATTGAGAAGCAGGACGTAGCCGTCGCCCAGATCCGCGTTCCCAGCGACGATTCGCTCAACGTCTGGTCCGTCCTCCTCGTCGAACAGACCAAATAACATCCTGCCGATTAGTGTTCGATCAGCGAAGATTAGTGTTCCTCGCAACTCGATGCTGGTGTCGCCAGAACCATGGGGAACACTAATCGACTCTAATCGCACACTAATCAAGCCAATGCTTCCTGAATTCGCTGGCTAGAATCGGTAGAACGAGTAGGCAAAAGCATAGAAGTTGGTTCCCCAAAGAAGGGGGCAATGGTTGGCCGGTCTCTTGCAACCTGACGATCAATCGGAAACTGCTATACTGCTGCGAGCCTCGTAACTAAACCGCCCGACGCCCGCTTGCCGCCGATAGGAGTCAATCATGCGCTACTCGACTTGCTGCTGCGCTGTCGTGTTGCCATTAGTTCTATTTCTCAACGGCCCGCAGCCGAGTTGGACACAATCTCAATCGCCTGAACTATTTGCATCCCAGCTAGATGCACAGCGCCTGCAACTGATGGAGGCAAGTCGTCTGAATCAATAAGTGCTCGAGTCCTTGAGGCAATGGCTTCAGAGGAAACCGTTGCATTAGCGCAACAATCGCTGCAGATTCGCCGCGAGCTCCTGGGAGAGAAGAACCAAGACTACGCACCTAGTCTTAACAGCGTGCGGCTAGTCTAGAGGGTGGCGATGGGGGGAGCCTACAACGCGGTCGATCAAAACTTCGTATGATAATCGACCAAAGAAGTAGGCTCACAAGGCAAGTATAACACTTCCCCTTGGTCCCCACTCTCCCGCTGGATCCGGGACCCTTTCGAACGTTGTTCACACAAGCAGGAGATATGGTCAAACCTAAGCACGCTGCGCGGTACGTGCCAACAAAGACACAATAACGCAATGCGTCCATCTGTCTACTCTGGGGGCTATGAAATCCCCAGCAACGCTAGCCCAACTTCCCCAACAACTTCAGCGCGGAGCTGTAAATCATTGGATTTTTGTGATTTTGTTTCCACTACAT
>CAKQNH010000514.1 GCA_934255105.1 uncultured Pirellulaceae bacterium | reverse complement strand
TTGGCCCTGGCCGTGCTCGTGCATGGCGGGATCGCCGTCGCTTTGGGCATGGTGACTTTTGGAAGCATCATGATCGTAGCTAACATGGCATTTATTGAACCTCGCATGATACAGCGGATTTTTAATCGCGCCAGACGTACATCACATGCGTAGGCTCGTAACAAGCGTACATCACATGCGTAGGCTCGTAACAAGCCCAGCGCAGTTACGGCAGACCGCGCATGTAATTACCTCCGTTGCTGTAACAGCGCTGCGCTCGTTACGGCCTACGTTGCTTCTATTTCTTCTCTCTACATTCCTCTATAACATGGAGCCTATCATGAAACGAGCGCTATTAGTTATCGATGTGCAGCGCGAGTATTTTGATGGTGCGCTTCCGATCCGCCATCCGGCGGGCCACTTGGAATCGATCCTGGCAGCCATGGACGACGCGGCCAAAGCTAAGCTGCCGACCGTTGTGGTTCGACATCATCAGCCCGATCCTGAGTCGCCGATGTTCCGCTTGAATAGCGACATGTGGCAATTGCTAGATGAGGTCGAATCGCGACCGCGCGCTTTGCTCGTCGACAAGCAACTCCCGGGCAGCTTTACGAACACCGATTTAGACAAGTTCTTGAAAGCCCACGACATCGACACCGTTTCGATCGCGGGCTACATGACGCAAGTCTGTTGCGATGCGACGTCCCGCCAGGCATTTCATCGCGGCTACAACGTCGAGTTCCTGAGCGACGCCACGGGTACGCTCGACGTCTCCAACAAAGCTGGTTCTGTAACCGCAGAGCAGATGCACGAATCGATTTTGGTAGCCCAGCAGATGTTCTTTAGCGACGTTATCGACCGAGCAGAGTGGACTCGCCGGCTCGCCTAATGTTTTTCATGGTCGTAGCAATGTGGCTCGACGCTCCGCCGTCGTTAATAAAAGTGGCTCGACGCTCCGCCGTCGGTATTACTTGCGGTCCGCATGACGCAGGAGACGTCTTGCTTGCGTCTGACTAGAAAGCCGATTCGCGATAGCATTGTGCTGGCTTGCCGCTGCGAGGTGCGCGGAGAGCTTGAGGTTTTAATATCTTTCTGTCAAGTTTCCCCGAACCGATTTTTGACAGGAAGATGGGTGACAGGAAGATGGACTCAAACTCAAAAAAGCCAGCGCGCCCTCAGTGACTTTCTTGCATATCCGGCAACGGTTGCAAAGGCGCAAACGCTCAGTCGACTGCACCCGTGTCTTCATACATGCGTCGTTGTTCAATTGCAACATGAACCAATGTCAGACTATAATAGTGTCGGTTCCTCAAAAGAATTAGTGGGTAGTCGATTGATTCAAGAAGTGAGTTGATAGGTTTTTTAAGGCATGGCAGGGCAGAAAGAATAGCACTAGGCGAAGATCATTCGACAAATGTCGACAGGCAAAGCATGGCAATCGTAAAACCACCAGCCAGCCAAGGTGTGCTGCTACGGCTTGACCAAGTGTCATGGCAAACGTACTGCGACCTGCGCGAAGCGCGAGAAAACCGGCATGTCCGCATGACTTTCGATCGAGGAAGGTTGTACCTAATGTCCCCTTCTCGATTGCATGAGCGGATAGCCGAACTGATTGGGCAATTAGTTATCACTTGGACCGACGTTCACCGCATACCGCGACTCAGCGGCGGTAGCACAACGATGAAGTCTGAACTTTCCAATCTTGGGTTGGAGCCAGACAAGTGTTATTACATTCAGAACGAGGCTGCAGTCCGTCGGAGTGATCGCTACGACGCGCAGATTGACCCTCCACCAGATTTGGCAATCGAAGTCGACGTGGCGTCATTATCGACAGTCCGCATGCCGATCTACGCCGACCTGGCCGTCCCCGAAGTGTGGCGCTGGATCGATGACCGGATCGAAGTCTATCGCTTGGTCGGTGGCGAGTATCGAGCCGCCGACCAATCTGCGTGCCTGCCAGGCTTCCCATTTGGAGAAGCGATCGCCTGCTTGAATGACCGTTTTGACACAGACGAAACAAGTCTCATCGCCGCGTTTCGCAATTCCCTGGTCACCTGAGGATCGGTTCGCAAACATCTTCATTGAGTTGCTAAAACTAACGATCTTCCGCGTAGGCTCCGATGTATTTCAATTTTAGATGGCTGCTCATGATTGCTTGCCTTCTAAAAATCTCCATTCTACTCGACTCGTTGCCGTAGGCTGCCGGTACAAGCAGCTGCTGAGTCAAGCACGGGAGGTGCATGCCCGCGAGCACCATATCCCACTGCCGTTTTTTCGAATCGATCTAACCATCGACCTGCAGCGTTTGCATTGTGACGATGCAGGCGACGGGGGATAGGGGCCTTGTGCCGTAACGGCGCGGAGCTTGTTACGAGCCTACGTGCTTGTTAGCAGGCGTGCGCTGGCTAGGCACCGAACTTGCCCATGCGTCCGGCGTTGGAGAGGGCGAGTAGCATCAGGTATTGTGCTTCGAACTGTCCTAGGCCGCCGGTGATGGCCTGCGTTTCGCCGAAGCTGGTATGTGGATCGGGGCGGCAGCAGTCGGAGACCAGCAGCGTGGGGACTGGGTGCCAACTGTGGTTCTTCAGGTAGGCTGGGGTGGAGTGGTCGCCGGTGACGATCATCACGTCGGGCTTGAGCGCGGTGATCGCGGGTAGGCAGGCGTCGAGCTGTTCGGTGCGGCGGACTTTCTCATCAAAATTTCCATCCTCGCCCGAGCTGTCGGTGTATTTGAAGTGGATGAAGAAGAAATCGTATTTGTCCCAGTTCTCTTTGAGAATCTGCATCTGTTCGTCGAGCGTCGAAGCTTGGCCAACGATGTCCATGCCGACTAGGCTGGCCAAGCCCTTGTACATCGGGTAGACGGCGATGGCAGCAGCGCGCAGACCGTAGACTTCTTCGTAGCTGGGCATGTCGGGCCGACTAGCGAAGCCGCGCATGGTATGAAAGTTGGCCTTCTTCTGGACCTTCAAGATCTGGCGAGCCTGCTTCAGGAACTGCTTGGCTACATCGGCTGTCCTCTGGCTGTCAGCGTCTTCGGCGATCGGGTCTAGCGGCGGAACACCGGTGGCTTGCGGGTCGGTATCTTTCACGTTCCCGCTGAGCCCAGCCCCGCGGAATACGACCACGAAGCGATGCTCTTTCACCGGTTCGACAAAGATCTCGACACCGGGGATCTTGATTTGGCGCAGCGAGATGGCCAGTGGCGCACTCTCCTCGGTGGCGATGCGTCCGGCCCGACGGTCGGAGATGTTGCCGTCGGCGTCGAGCGTGCAGAAATTGCAGCGGACGGCCACATCGCCGGGCTGCATAGTAAAGCCGATTCCGGTGGCTTCGAGCGCCCCGCGACCGATCTGATATTTGAGCGGATCATAGCCAAACAGCCCCAAGTGCCCTGGCCCCGAACCCGGCGCGATACCCGGCTTGACCGGAATCGACAAGCCCTGCACGCCCTTGGTAGCTAGGGCATCGAGATTGGGAGTCTTGGCCGTTTCCAATTCGGTTTTGCCACCCGGAGTCATCGGCAGCCCACCCAGTCCATCACCGACCAGCATGACGATTTTGGATTTGTTTTTGACTTGCAAGTCGCGGGTCAGTACGTGCATATCCATGGGTAACATTCTCGCGGGGGTGAGTTTTAGTGAATCGGTTCAGGAGCAGTGGTCGAGCGATCGCTGGTCGTACAGCGACGCCATAGAATTATGGTCATTCGCTGCAATTCAACTAGTGCTCCAAGTGGCACAATTCACAAAACCGGGTAGAACTGGCCAATCGATTGTGCTTGGCCGCTGCGAATATATGAGAGATGACGTGCGTCTGCGGTCTGCTGCAGCTCGGCGTTGAACGATTTAGGCAACCAAACCCTGTCCACTTCAGAATGGTGTTAAACGATTTAGGCAATCTAACTTTGGCGGCTTAACTCTGGCGGCTTCGGCTACCCTCTTACACAGCGTCCTGATCCTTTTTTCAGATGTTTAAAAAGTCTATCTCACTATGTTGCCTGTGCTCCGTTTCCAAGCATCGATTGCAAATTCTCTACAGCAGGGAGGAGGTCCGGCGAGCGAGCTTGTCCGTTTGGGGGCGGTGCTGGATAAGCTGCGCGATGAGATGTGCGACATCGACGAAAAGATGTTAGCTGGCGAGATAGCCGTGCCGCCATCGAAGCAACCGTTGCATGCAGGCTTTGCCAACTTGCCATCGCAGTTGCTGGACGAATATGAAGCGGGGCGGTCGGTCAGCCAACTGGGTCGAATGTTGGCTGTTACGAAGCAGCTCATGACCGAAGTGGACCGCGTGGTCGTGTTGGCTGACGGCGATTTTCTGTGCGGTGCTCGAGCGTTGATGCATGCTTGTTGCCAACCTCATTTTAACGAATTGACGCGTGGGGAGCGCGGCAGTCGTCCGCGGTTGTCGTTCGTGGGGGGGAGTTTGGATAACGATAGCGTGCAGGGCGTGTTGCATTTGCTG
>CAKQNH010000513.1 GCA_934255105.1 uncultured Pirellulaceae bacterium | reverse complement strand
GTCCAGTGGACACCGGTGGAGACCACCTTGCCGGTCTTGTCGACGACCACATTAAATGGCAGAGTCAAGATCCCATAGCTCACCGCTAGTTCGCTTTCGAGGCCACCTCGATCGTGTAGTTGGATCCAATCGTAGCGATTTTCACGCACGTATGCTTTGGCCAAGTCGGCATTGCTGTCGAAGTTGATTCCGACCACTTGCAGTTTGGTCTTGGCATATTTGGACTTCAGTTCGTTCAGCGCGCGCATTTCGGCTTTGCAACCTTCGCACCAAGTGGCCCAGCAGTGATACACGACTGGTCCGCCCAGGTAGGCTTCGGAGGAAAATGTGCGTCCGTCCAGGGTGGGGCTGCGGAGGCCGAATTTTTGGCCCACCAAGTTCAAACGCTCAAGCGCGCCGGCCGCTTTTTTGCCAGCGGTGGTTTGCCCAAAACTCTTCGAGGCCTTGGCGTACCACTGCTCGGCCGTTTTCGTTTCACCTGAAAACTCTGCGGACAAAGCGATTTGAATCATGGCTTCAGCGGCGTCGGCGCTCTCAGGGTAAGTCCCTACGAACTTTTGCAAGTCGTCCAAGTAGGTCTTCTGCAGCGCTTCGAAGTCCGCATTGGAATCCTGCATATTCAAGTTGTGCTCGGCTGTTAGTGCGCGGAACACCACATAGGCCACATCGTCTTTGCTGGGTTTAGTCGCCGCTAGTTTGCTGGTAAAGTCGTTCAGCCGCTTGGCACCATCGGGATAGTCGCCAGTTTGTGCAGCCGCGCTTACCGTGTCGGCAAATTGCCTGATCCAGGTGGTTCGTTCTGCGGGTGTGTCTGCCGACGAGACGAGCCTCTCGAGCACATCGGCTCGCATGGCTTGCAGCGTGGCGGTGTTGCCGCCCGCTTGGAGCTTGGCGTCGACGTCCTGCAGCGCTGTTACCAGCTTCTGCATGGCTTTGCTAATGCCGCCAGCTTCCTCGGCTGTGGTGGCGCCGGCCGCTCCACGCGGTGTAAAGGAAGCGGGGAAGAAAATGCTTGCGTCCGAGACCACAGCCCCTTCGCTGACCGCACGTGGCAGGTCGACCAAGCGCCAGGCATTGCCGACCTGGATCATGGTCCCCACGAGCAACTGTTTCGCGGTGCCGGCATCCTCGAGCAGAGCGACGACGTTTTCGTAAACGATCACGTCTTTGTCGGAGCCATCGGTACCAGCCGGCACCACGCCTGGCTTATCGGCACCAAAGTTGGTCCACTTGCTCTTGCTGCTGACCACGTTCTGGCCGTTGGCCCAGTCAGGAAATTGCTTGGCCGCATCCGCTACGTGCTGGCGCAACGAGTCGGCTTTGTCTTTGCCAAGGCCCAGAGAGGCGATCTCTGCGTCGCTAATTAGCAGACGCTGGAACTTGGTGGCATCGCGGGCAGCCGCCGCGCGGACTACCTCGGAGGTGACCTCTTCGGCTGAGATCATCTTCCAGCTATCGATCGTGCCATCTTCGTTTTTATCGATTCCCCAGCGGATGCCTTCCGTGCTCATCCAACGGAATTCATCGGCTGTGCCGTTGAAGTCGGTGTCGGATTCGCGATAGACCTCGACGCCCGCATTGTAGTAGCACCAGCGGTCCAGCCGATTGTCGCCGTTGGTGTCGGCAAACCAGCGCAGCGGTTGTCCGTTGGCGCCTGTGACCCAAAAGCCTTTGCCGTCTGGGCGGGCTGTTTCGTCGATTTCGCACTCCGCAATTGCTTCGGGCGGGACCAATTCGTAATTTACGTCGGCCTGCCGTGGCTTGTACGAAAGTGCCTTGGTCAGTTTTTCAGTTTGGTCCGCGGCAGCCAGCGAAGCGCAGGTCAGCGGCAGGAGACCGATGGCGATCGCCACCACGGCTGGTCGATTCCAACGCGATTGCCAGCTAACGCTGGCGGCGCGAAGTGCGCGTCGCAGGGCGGAAGTAAGGGAGGATCGATCCGAAGAAACGCGAGTCTGGCAGTGCATCCCTACCTGCTCCTTAATGATTCGAGGTCAAAAGTCGTGTATGTCCACGCCAACGAGTTCGTATAGGAATCGACTGAGTATTCCTGACGGCTGTCGTTGTTGTACCAATTTGCCCAGTCCACGGGAATCGAAGTTTTGCAGGATAATGCGCGATTCTATGGGCTTAACTAACAAGTAGCGGCAAGTGCGGCGGTTGGGTAGCTTGGGTGGCTACTCGCTGAACCGCGTGATGATCAATTGAGAGACCGTTTTGTCGAGCGCCCGCGGCGCGTTGGCTTGCCCCGTATTGGTGCAAGCCATGATGCCAAGCTGACGCTGGGGAGCGAGCCAGCAGACGCAGTAGTTGACAGTGTTGGAGCCGCTGTGCATCAGCGCTAGTCCCTGTTCGTCTTCACTGTGAGCCCATGGGCGGTCGACTACCACCCAGCCCATGGCGTAGTCGCTATCGCTGCTATTCTTTGCAGCTTTACCATCCGCCGCATTGTCCGGATTGAGAGGACTGGGATTGAAGGGGCTGGGTTTGAAAGGACTGTGCAGCGTCTCCCAGATCTCCGCAGGTAGTAGGTCTGGATCGGCGGCCAGGTGGGCGGCTAAGAATTGGCTCCATGCCTGCAGAGAGGCATGCACGGTTCCGGCGGGGCTGAGGCTGGCGGCGTTGTCGAGTTGAACGGCTTTAAGCGGGCCCAGTCCAAGCAGAGTTGAGCGGTGTCCCCAGGGCTGGTCGACTTGCCCCAGCGTGCCTGGTATGCCAAAGCCGACCGACTGCATTTCTAACGGCTGGAACAGACGCTCGCGCATCAAGTCTTCCCAAGCTTGTCCAGTCACCGTCTCGGCCATTAAGCCCGCGAGCGCGTAGCCCACATTGGAATAGGCGTACTTCGTTCCCGGCGGATGTTCCAGGCCGCGGACGAGCATGTTGTCAAGCAAACGACGGCGCTGTTGGGTGGGTGTTCGCTTGGCGCCAAGGTCATGCCACGGGCCGTTGGCGGGCAGACCGCTGCGATGCGTGAGCAACTGAGTCAGTGTGATGCGGCGAAAATCGTCTGACATCTTTTTTTCGGACAGTTCTGGGAAGATGTCGACCAGTTTAGTGTCCCATCGCAGCTTGTCCTCCTGCACCAACGTACCGATCATGGTGGCCGTCATGGCCTTGGTGCAAGAACCTAGGTGCCACTGATCTGCGTTGGTCACCGGGGTGCTATCCCCCAGCTTGCGCACTCCGACACAGCCGCTTTCTCGCAGGCCCATTGGCGTTACAATTCCCGCAGCAAGTGCCGGCAGATGGAACTCGGCGCGGATCTCCTCGAGCAGTGCGCCGAGTGGCTTGGTAGGGTTGGCGGGTGCTTGCTGCGCAGCAGTGGTCGGCGGTTGCTGGGTGGGTTTATCGTCGGCGGTGGCGGTGGCGGTGGCCAGGCATAATAGCAGGATCCAGAAGCAGCAGACTCGGCTGGTTGCATGGCAAATTCCGGCTGGATGCGGCAATTTGATAGATGTTCTCACGTCGATTCTCCCTTGCCTATAATTTCCCTGGCCGTCAACGCCGACGAGTTCATTGTAGGAGCGTGGCCGCAGGGAGGGCATAATGAACTGTTCTTCCGCCTGGCAGAATTCGGTACAAACTGTCGGCCTGAAGCCCTTCTGCTGGCGGCTCTTGCACGGGGAGTAACTCCCACATCTTGGCAGTTGCGGGGGAGCATTTGGGCTGAGCTTTTGCCTGCTATACGGGCTCAAGTTGTGGTGGTTTGCCGTCGATAAAGACATCTCGCCCGAAATTGTAGAGGGCTGCCGGGGCGAATAACGGTTGACAAGTGCCAGCCATTAGCTAATATTTTGCGGTCCTGATGGGTCGTTTGGCTGGTAGATTTCATGTGTCGCATGGGATTTGCCAGCGGTTGAGCGATCTGTGCGAGGGCGTGTAGCTCAGTTGGTTAGAGCGCGTCGCTGATAACGACGAGGTCCCAGATTCGAGTTCTGGCACGCCCACTACAGAAGTTCGCGGGATGAAGTTTGCAAATTTACAGGCTGTCTGGCCTTTACTTTTCGGACGTCATCCTTCACACTTCAAACTTCCGAGGGGGTGTAGCTCAGTTGGGAGAGCACCTGCTTTGCACGCAGGGGGTCATCGGTTCAAGTCCGTTCACCTCCACTTGGATAGCAGCTTAGGCCGAGCCAGCGATGGTGAGGTCGTTGGTCGCAAGACGACGCGTTTGAGAGTTTTGGAACTTGTTTTCAAGAACTTTCAGAAGTGGGCTTGCGGCCGGGCGAGAAATCGCGATGATTCTCGCTCTCAGGTTAAGCAAGTCAGGCAACTGACAAGCGAGGCCTGGGGAGGCTTAGCGAGTCGGGCAACTGACACAGCGAGGCCTGGTTCAGGTCAAGTAAGTCAGGCAACTGACGAACGCGACCTGCGGAAAACAGCCGCTGAAAACTTTCAGATTTGCTGTTGACCGACGCGACGCTCAAGCGTAAAGTAATGAGCTC
>CAKQNH010000512.1 GCA_934255105.1 uncultured Pirellulaceae bacterium | reverse complement strand
TGCATGCGATCAGTTGCACTGGAGCGAACTTGGAAGAAGACCTGTTTAATTTATTCGCGCACGATGAATACAAAGTCATTCCAGACTGGCGCGCGTTGAGCGTTCAAGACGAAGTCGATTTGCACGCGGCTGGCTTCAATCGAGTCACCGATATTTGCATTCCAGAGTCGGTCATGTTTCACATGCAGGATCGACTGACCAAATACTGGGTTGAACAAGCTGATAAGGGAGAGGGTAAATTTCCCTACGAGTATTTCTTCCAAGTGCTGGACGAACCCGAGTTGAAGCAGCACTACCAAATACCCATCGAACACAGTTGGGTGTACGCCGCCAAAGAACACGGCATCCCTATCGTTTCGCCCGGTGCCGAGGATAGCACGCTGGGCAATATGTTTACCGCGCGCGTGATGGATGGCACAGTCAAATCACACTCGGCTTTGAAGAGTGGCACTGAGCAATTGCAAATGCTGACCGAGTGGTATCGACGCGAGAGCCAAGACCATCCGATTGGATTTTTCCAAATCGGCGGCGGCATTGCGGGGGACTTTGCGATCTGTGCCGTCCCCATGTTGATTCAAGACCTGAACGAAGACGCGCGCTTGTGGGCTTATTTTGCGCAAATCAGCGATGCGGCCACCAGCTACGGCGGCTACTCAGGGGCGGTTCCCAACGAGAAGATCACCTGGACGAAGCTCAGCCGCGATTGTCCGAAGTTTATGATCCAAAGCGATGCGACCATCGTCGCCCCGCTGATATTTGCGTACGTGCTCGGGCAGTAACTGTGCTCGGGCTGTCACCGTCCCCAGGCAGTAACTCTCCAGGCAGTAACCGTCTCCAAGCAGTAACGCAGCGCAGTTGCTGCGCGATTGTGCGCCGAGTAGACTACACAGACAGTAAATCCCGCCAACTCAGGCAGTGGTCAGCGGTTGCGCTTGCCCTGCCTCTCTCTCGCATCCTTGTCACCTGAGGAGATTGTATATGCTTGGTCGCTTAGGACTGGTGGTACAGGTCTTCAGATTTTTCTCCAATTCGCGTAAAGCGCGGCGAGTGGGCATCGACAGATTAGCAGCCGGCTGCGCGCTGGTAGCTCTGTTGATCGGCGGGCTTGTGGAACTGCGCGCGGACCAACCCAGCTCAGCACCAGCCAAATTGGATTCACCGCCGTATCAAGCTTTAATAGAAGGCGAGACGCTGCGGCCGCATGTTTCTTCAGGAGCTACTCGAACGCAGCCCATGGGGGCATTTAAAGCCGACCAGTGGAGCGGAGATAGCCAACTGTGGTGGCTGGGGGCGCGCCCTGGTGCCAAGCTGACGCTCGAACTGAACGCCTTCCAAGATATCGAAGCTATCGAGTTGGTATTAACTCGAGCCCGCGATTACGGCATCGTGCAAATCGACCTGGATGGCCAGCCGCTGGGACCGCCTATCGATTGCTACGATACCCAGGTCGTGACCACGGGCATTCTGACTTTTTATACGCCCGCGATGAAGCAGGGCAAACACGAATTGTCCTTCACGATTGTGGGCGCAAATCCACAAGCGGATAAAAAGTATCTGCTCGGCTTGGATTTCATTCGCTTTGTCGGTGTGGCTGGAAAGGCTGCCCACGCGGCGGCCAAGCTGGTCAAGGCGGTCGGCAGCGCGGCAGAGGAAGTTCCGTTGGTGGCTGACGAATACCCGCATCAAGGCTTGGAGGCGGAAGCTGCCGCAGCGGCCATGCGCGTCCCCGAGGGTTTCCGAGTGTCCGTGTGTGCGTCGGAGCCCGACGTGCGACAGCCCATCGCCATGGCGTTGGATGAGCGTGGGCGCACGTGGATAGCTGAAGCGTTTCAGTACCCCCAGCGCGCGAGCGGGGATCAAGGGAGCGACCGCATTTTAATTTTTGAAGATACCACGGGCGACGGACATTTCGACTCTCACAAAGTTTTTGCCGAGGGTTTGAATTTAGTCAGCGGATTGGAGGTGGGCTTTGGAGGGGTGTGGGTCGGAGCGGCACCCTATTTAATGTTCATCCCCGATGCCGATGGCGATGACCGGCCCGATGGTCCACCACAGATTCTGTTGGATGGCTGGGGATATGAGGATACGCACGAAACGCTCAATGCATTTAATTGGGGCCCTGACGGTTGGCTGTATGGTTGTCACGGCGTCTTCACGCACTCGCGAGTTGGCAAGCCGGGAGCGTCCGACGACCAGCGGACACCCATCAATGCGGGCGTGTGGCGCTATCATCCGCTGCGCCACCAGTTTGAAGTTTTTGCTGAGGGGACCAGCAATCCATGGGGGGTCGATTTCAACGACCGCGGCGATGCGTTCATCACCGCCTGCGTCATTCCCCACTTGTACCATGTGATCCCTGGTGCCCGCTATCAGCGCCAAGCGGGCGAACACTTCAATCCCTACACTTACGATGACATCAAGACTATCGCCGATCACTTGCATTACTTGGGAGCCACGCCTCATAGCGGCAATAGCAAATCGGACGAAGCGGGTGGTGGTCACGCTCATGCGGGGGCGATGTTCTACCAAGGGGGTGCGTGGCCGGCCGAGTATCGCGATGTGTTGTTGATGAACAACATTCACGGCCAGCGAATCAACACCGATCTCATGGAAGCTTCGGGATCGGGTTACATCGGCCGCCATGGTCCAGATTTTCTGTTGACCGACGATCAAGCGTCGCAGATCTTAAACATGCGCTACGGTCCCGACGGCCAGGTACAGTTTATCGATTGGTACGACATGCAGGCTTGTCACCGACCCGATGTGGAGGTACACGATCGCACCAACGGGCGGATTTACAAAGTCAGCTATGGTCCGTCCAAGAGCGTCAAAGTAGACCTGCGCGACCGCGATGATCTGCAGTTGGCCGAGCTCTGCTTGCACCAGAATGATTGGTACGTGCGCACCGCGCGACGACTGTTGCAGCACCGCGCCTCGCAGCGAAAGATAGCCATGCCTGCTATCGATCGGCTGGTGGAGATCGCGCGCACTGCTCCTGACGATCGCCGTAGATTGCGCGCCATGTGGGCCAGGCATGCCATTGGCGTTTACGATTCTGAGCTGATCGGTCAACTGCTCGAAGACGACAGCCCTCATGTTCGCGCATGGACAATGCGTTTAGCGTTCGAGCAACAGGGTGCACAGGTATATCCAGACCAACTCGATGGTTTGGCAGAGTTGGCGCAGACAGATCCTTCTCCTGTGGTTCGGCTTGAGATCTGCTCCATCGTCGGCCGCATGCCGCTGGCCGATCGCTGGCCGACTGTAGAGGCTCTGGCCAGTCACGACACCGATGCCGACGATCACAATTTGCCGCTGATGATTTGGTATGCCATGGAGCCGTTGGCAGGGCTCGATCCAGATCGTGCACTGGATTTGGGAATGCGGGCCGGTGAACACATCCCGCTGCTGCGTGAATTCATGATGCGGCGCGTTGGTGCCAGCGGTGACGCTCAGGCGGTAGCTAGGCTGCTGGGCGGGTTGAGCCGCATCGATTTGAAACGCAAGGATGCTGTTGAGCTGCAACTGGCTTTCTTGACGGCGATTCGCACTTCGCTGATTGGCCAGCGGACGGTGGAGCAGCCAGCCGAGTGGGACGCGATCTATGAGCAACTCAGTCGTAGCCACTCGCCCGAGGTGCAATTAGCCGCAGCCAGCTTGGGCGTCACTTTCCGGGATCCGCTAGCCGCTCAAAGGCTGGAACGAGAACTCGCCGATTCGACTCGTCCGGCCAGCACGCGGGCACAAGCTTTGATCGCGCTGCTGGCCGCCAAGCACGATTTGGTAGCCACGTTGACTCAGTTAGTCACAGCCCCCGATGAACCTGCCGAACTGAGAGACGCGGCCGTGCGAGGTTTAGCGCAGTACGATGACCCGAGCATCGGCCCGGCGTTGGTTGATGCCTACGCTGACTTGAATGAAAGCCAGCGCCGCTCGGCGATCGCTACCCTGGCGGCCCGCGCGTCGAGCGGAGTAGCACTGCTCAAGGCCATCGGTGATGGGCGCATACCAGCCGCAGATCTGAGTGCCGATTTGGCTCGACAAATGGAGCTCATCGGCGACGCGAGTGTAAGCTCGCTGTTGGCGGAACATTGGGGACAAGTGCGCGAGAGCGGAGCGGACAAGGCAGCCGCCATGGCGGAGCTGAAGCAGTTGATCGGGCGTACCGATCTGCCCAAGGCGGATGTCAGTTTGGGCCGCGCCATGTATGCTAAAACTTGTCAACGCTGCCATGTGTTGTACGGCGTGGGTGAAAAGCTCGGCCCCGATTTGACTGGTTCCAACCGCTCCAATCTCGATTATTTGGTAGAGAATGTCATCGATCCCAGCGCCGTCATGGCCAACGAATACCGCCAGTCGATTTTTCTGACCGAGGATGGGCAGGTGATTGCCGGCTTGTTGCGTAGCGAAACGGACAACGCCGTCAGCGTTCAAACGGCCGAAGCTCTGG
>CAKQNH010000511.1 GCA_934255105.1 uncultured Pirellulaceae bacterium | reverse complement strand
GAGCATGTGCACCAAAAAGCATCCGGGCCACGCCGCCCCAGACCGCTGGCTGCCACATGCCTATCTCGGACGCTTACCGATGTCTTCGTATGGCTGGTTTTCATTCCAGCTAAAGATCTGCGCATCAAGACGGTAGCCGTCGCTGTCAGCGCTCAAGCGCGGGCCGTCCAGAACAAGAATGTCGATGACTGTCTTGGCCTTGGCGGCGGTTTCGATAGCGACAAATGACGCGTCCTCTTTTTCTTTAATGGCGTTGCCGCTGACCTCAAGGCTGGCCAGTGAAATAGCCGACTGTCGCCAACCGCCCGATCCACGGCAAGTAGCGTCTACCTCCTCGTACGTGAGGTTGAGCGTGGTGTCTCGCACGCATTGCCACTCAGACCACGTGGGAGCCACGAACGTGCCCGTGTTGAAATACACCTTACAGTCGATGCCTCGAATCGCACCCATGATCGGTTCCTATTTATGAATTGCGTTACGCCAAAGCAACGGTAGCTCCGGCAGTCTTTTTTCTAGCGCGGGCACCATGAACGGTCGCTTGGCTACGCGCTGTCGTCGCCTGCCTCTTTTGGTCATCGCGGTCGAAGTTCCACCTTTTTCGAGAGCCTCGGGTGCGTCTTTACCAATCCGGCCAGGGAGAATGCGGGGGCCGATGTAAACGGCTCGCTGGGTCGAATCGTAAGCGAAGATAATCGATGACTTGAGCGTCTTGGTCTGCGCCCTCGGTGGCTGTCCCTCTGGCGACGGATCTCCTGCCTTATTCGGTTTTCGAATCGAGCGGCGCGCCGTCGTCATCACGAATGCACCGAACTTCATGCCGATCGCCTCAGCGGCGTCCTGCGTCGCTTTGATGACGACTTGATGAGACGGTTTGTATGTGACTTTGGTGGCCATGCAGCAATCATCCCGAACGGCAGAAGAGGGTTCAATGGCGATGGCATCATCTGGTCCCAGCAAGTCGCCGCTCTTTGTTCTGTTGCTGGCGCTCTGACGCTTTGTATGGCTTTGGGGGTTCGCGCACGACTTGCCCCGGCAGCGTGGCACCGCTCATCGATGCGGCCAGCGCGCACATTACAGTAGTGTCAAACCAATGGTTGTCGCGAGAACTGCCTGAGTAGTCCCACATGTTGACGCTGCGTCCTGTGGCCGTCACTAGCGTGGGAGCTTCGGACGCTAAGTGCGCGGCAATCATCGCGTGGTTGCCGCCGCTATAGAGTTGCCATCGCGATTGCTCGCTAGACTGGACAAACCGCGCTGCCGTAACGCTCTTCCAAAAATTCGTATCGAAGTCAGTCCTGCATAACGGACCATCGCGCCCACTGAAGGGCTGTATCCATCGCGGCATTTTCTTGTCCGGGCCGCAGCGAAATACCCTATTGGGCGATGTGTCGTAGTCGGTCATTGGCTTGCGTGTCGGCCCGATACCAACGCCGCGCGACATAGTAACGATCTTCGACTCGGGCAGCAGTCGCCGCAACGCGTTGACCACTTCGCTTGGGCGATAGCCTGCGTCAACGCATCCACCAGTGACCTCAACTCTGTCTCCGTTGGGAGTCGACCATTGCCCGCTAAGCAGACGATGAACCAGATCCTCGACGCCCATTTCAACGGCTCGCTCTGGCGTTTCGTCTGGGTATAGATCCGCAAGGGTGCGGCGCACAGTGGCGTGAGTGAAGAAATTGGTGCGCTGATCTGGCCAACTTCCGTAGTCGATTACGAAGCCGGTGAAGTCGCCTTCCACGGCTGCCACGGTGTAGTACAGGACCTCGTCATGAACATCTAGACCGAAGACAAGGTGCTGCGCTTTGAGGGGAACAATGTAGCGACCGTAGCCTGACGTGCGATACGCAACGTCTTCTGTAATTTGCAGTGCGGCAGATACGGTTGGCTTCAGCGGCGCGAGTTGACACTCGGCCATGAACACGTCCCAGCCCTCAAGTATTGCGATGTTCATGCCGTGCTGAATCGCGCTGATCTCGTTGGGCTCAAGTGGAATCGACGGCCATGCCACCTCAAAGCCTGCATCCATCGCCGCACGATGCTCGATGTAATACTCGGTGGCAGCCCGCTCGGCTCGCACCTGCGAATCGATGTCATCATCGTTGAACCCGGTCAATATCGCAGCGTATGGCCCTAGCCAGTGCTCGCGCAACTGATCCTCGGTGGGCATCTGCGGGAACATCGGGCAGCGGATCTTGCTCCAGCCGGGGTGCTTAGAGCGGTCGCTGAGCTGCTCAATAAGGTCGTTCGGTTGCAATGGCGTGCCGTTGAGCACGATGGAGCATTTCGCACCGTGGCCGCCCAGCCGAGAAACGCCCTTGCGGATAATGTCGCTGCGCTTTTGAATCTCGGGAATGGACTTGGCTGACTTGTCCGTCTGCGCATCGTCAATCACAACTAGCGTAGGCCGGACGTTGTGCCCATCGATTCGCTTGTACGAAAGGCCGCGCGATGCCGCTTCCAGGCCCTTGCTCTGCAAGATACAACCGCTCGCTGCCGAACCTGGGATGGTCGGCAGCACGATGGTATCCTCGGTCCACTCCGGCATGGTGAGATGGTTGCCGTAGCTCTGCGACCCACAACGTTGCGGTTTGTTGTCTAACGCTCGGATCGGATGGCAAACCTCGGGAAAGTCATCGGCCAGACGCTGATTGAACAGCAACTCGCGTTTGATCGAACTGACCGATTCACTCGCCAGATCGTCATTGGCCGCAAGGAAGACGCTGTTGAGCGAGTGTCCATACAACGCCGCCCATAGCAACGCATGGACGCTGATCGTCGTCTTAACGAACCCGCGCGAAAGAATACTCAAGAACCGGCTCGGATGCTGACACGCTAACGCGAAGCGATCGATCAATTGCATCTGCGGCGCACCCAACGGACCTAGGCCGGTCGACTGGGGAAAGTACCACTGCAGAAATAAGTGCAGGTCATATCGACAGAGCGACTTGATTCCCGGATTTTTGACAGGCGGTAGCTCGCCAATGCTGGTCGATAACTGACGGATCTTGCGTTGCCGCTCAAGCTCAGCAAGCTTGCGCTGCTCGATGTCGCGAATGGCTGCAAGGTCTCTGCGTGCATCCACCTCAGGCTGCGGGAGAGGTCGACCAGTCGCCTCTCGATACCACCGCGTAACCACTGATACCGATACGTCCAGATCGTCAGCCACGTCGACGGCTGTACGCCCTGTGTCATCTATCGCGGCCCTCAGATACTCACGTCGCTCACGTGCTCCCATTGAATCCCAGAGGGACTTGGGCGGCTCAGGCGCTGCGACAACTGCGGGTACGACTGCGACAGGTGCAACAGGCTTGGGGGCTGCGACCACAGCGACAGGCGGCTTGGGCTTCGGCTTGGCCTTGGCTTTCGGCTTGGGCCTGGGCTTGCCTGCCGCAGCCGCTGCTCTGGCAGCTCGCCGACTCTCACGCTTACGCGCAACCGCAGCTACACGGGTAGCCTCTTTCTCTTCGTCGGTTTTTTTGGGTCGCGCCAATGGTGGGTCTCACGAGTTTCTCGGGTCACTCGCAACACACTAGCCATGACCCGATTAACCTTCCACCCGCACGCGTTTTCGACCCCAACGGTTAGATAATAGATGGTCCTTCCGCCTGCCCCCTTGCTGATTAGAACATCAGGAAGGACCCGCTAGTTTCAAGCGAAATATCTTGATTCGAACGGTTTCAAGGGTGCGCGCACTGGTTTAACTGGTCGGGCGATCTTAGTGCCACTCTTGATCTGCCGTCTCGCCTCTTTCACATGAGCGATGGCTGGCTTATCGGATTCATCCTCGCTGTCGCCGTTCATCTGTATGAGGCTTGCCTTTACTTGTTCGTCTGTCAACTTCGGATTCTCGGTAAGCAAGTTTACGGCATTGAAAACATTGGTACGAATCTTGTGAGACATAGCTAGGCTCAGATACTCAGCCTCCCGCACTTGATTAATGGCGTTCCAACGATCACTTGAGGCGCACCCGAGTAGCAGATAGTCCGCATAGAACGCCCAGTCATGATGTACGGCGCTGGAAGAAGTAACTTTCGGGGCGATCACCTTAAACTCTTCTACTGCAGTTCTGTCGTTGTTCCAGTTTTCCACTACTTCATCAGTAGGCTTAGATTCGACAAAGTATTTCCTCAAAATGGATGCGAGTCTATTTCGCGCAGCGTCACTGTCGCCGCCCACTTCCTCGTAGACTTCGATTCCTTGCTGCTTCCACTGTTCCGCCACTTTGAAGGATCGGCTTAACCACCCTAGAATGGTCGCTGTGTCGTTGGTCTTAACACTGTCAAATTCAATCTGCTCCTGCATCGTGCGTATCTCTCGTGGATGAGTCAAAAATTATTTCGGTGAAATCCTGCTCTGTGATTATCTGGATATGGTGACCACCGGCGCGAAGATACTTTGCCTTTTTCAACTTACTGGTTTCGGTTGCTCCATTGGAAAGGCTGAAGGCTGCCT
>CAKQNH010000510.1 GCA_934255105.1 uncultured Pirellulaceae bacterium | reverse complement strand
CCAAGGGAACGATTCCACTAGAGCCTCTCGCATGGCACAGACAGACTAAAGATTCTATGCGAGTTCGGTTGTGCAAACACACCACTCATTTGCAATCGCTGTGTGAAATGCCAACACCTGCATTTTGCAGAAATTTGGTCAGCGTGTAAAGCGCGGTATGCGCATTGTCGACGATAAGCGACAAGTTCCCTTACCATTGGTAATAGCTAGCACGATCGCGCAAAATTCTCACGTGCCTACCACAGCCGAGGTCGCCAAGACTTTGGAAGACGCTCTCGTAGCGGAAGTCGCCAAGACTTTCCGCATGGCGCTTAATTAGAACCCCGAGTTGCTCTGATATAAAAACCTGCGTCGAGCGACTTGTCGAATTGGGTTGGCAGAGTCAAGCGTGCGTGCTCGATACCCCCCTGCCCTAGCCGCGGACGAATCCAATCGACGATGGTCGTCGGCGCTGGCTCTTCACAGTGCGCACTCAGTAGCAATGATCCGCTATCTGCCGCGAGCAGTTGTAAACAGTCGGCGATCAAACTTGGCAGGTGTTCCGCGATCTCGAAACGCTCTCCCGCCGCGCCGTGCCCGAAGCTAGGGGGATCGAGAACTATCACATCATAACAATTGCCGCGGCGCAATTCACGCGCGACAAACTTTCTAGCGTCATCGACGATCCAGCGGATGGGCCGCTCGGCATAGCCACTCGCCTGAGCGTTGGCGCGCGCCCATTTCACCGCCGGGGCGGATGCATCGACGTGGACGACTCTGCCACCTGCCGCCGCAAGACACAGAGTTGTACCACCCGTGTAAGCGAATAGATTCAGCGCACTGAAATTGCCTGAGTTCGACTGGGGATATTGTGCACAGTGGTCGGCAAGCCATAGCCAATTGGCGGCCTGTTCGGGAAACAGTCCGACGTGGCCGAAGGGAGTTAACTTGAGCTGAAACACCATCGAACCAAAGCGACACTGCCAACTAGGTAGCGGGGGCTGTCCAGCCACTAGGCGCCCCGAGTCGTCCAGTCGCACATCAGCTTGCTCCCAACTGGCCACCGCCTCGCCAATGCTGGAGTTGTGGCGAGACAGCGAACGGCCGCTGAACATGGCGGCCGGGCATGGGCGGTCGAGTACTAAACCACCGAAGCGTTCGAGCTTCCGACCACCACCGAAGTCGATCAAGGCATATTGGTCGGCACTCCAGCCAAATGGATTGGAACTTGGCATAGACGTCGGCACCACAGCTACTTGGCCCAACTCGCCTGGGGTGCGCCGGCGCGTGGCGGCAATTGCACATCGCCGTTGGCCCAAGCGATAAAGAAGTCAGGCACGCTTGGTAGCAGATCGGGATGGTTCAGCAATTCCTCTGGTGACAGCCACATCCACTCGGACACCTCGCGCGGGTCAGCTACGGGGATTGAATCGGCTCGACGGTCGACCAGCACCCACTCTAGCAGCGTTCCCCAAGAGGTGCGACTCTGCCATAGATGCTGGCCCGCCTGCGAATCGATTGCCAACTCTTCTTTCAGCTCGCGGACGATCGCTTGCTCGGGGCTTTCACCCGCCTCGATCGTTCCACCAGCAAAGCAGAGTAGGTTCGGAGCGCGCACAAACTCGCTGCGACGAATCACTAGGAAGCGGCCATCCTCTACGATCACAGCCACTGCCCCATGACTAGGCTTCGTGTGCTTTGTAAGCGCTAGTTGTGAAACATCGCGGTTCATTATTTCGTGCTACCAGCCGAACCGCTTAGGGCCGCTTGCGCCAAGCTGACAATCTGTTCGGAAGTAATCTTGAAGTGATCGTAGAGTTCGCTGGCTGGTGCCGACGCGCCAAAGCTGCTCATCCCCACAAACTGTCCCTCCACGCCGATGTATTTGTCCCATCCCTGTCGCACGCCCGCTTCGCATGCGATGCGAACATGTTTTCCGTCGGGCAGAACGCTGCGGCGATAGTCGGATGGTTGGGCGTCAAAAAGCTCTTGGCAAGGCATGCTCACCACGCGCGTCGCAATGCCTTGTCCGGACAGTTCCGTTTGAGCATCCAAACACAATTGCAGTTCGGTTCCAGTACCGATCAGGATCACTTGAGGCTCGCCCTTACAGTCACTGATCACATAACCCCCTTGGCCGCATCCTCCGGCGGAAGCTAGTTTTTGACGGTCCAACGTCGGCGCATTTTGCCGTGACAGGACCAGCGCGACCGGGTGCTCGGACAATTGCATAATGGCCCGATAGCACTCGAGGACTTCGTTGGCGTCTCCCGGACGGAAGACGTACAAGCCCGGAATTGCTCGACAGGCGGCTAGGTGTTCAATGGGTTGGTGGGTTGGCCCGTCTTCACCCAAGCCGATGGAGTCGTGAGTCAGCACGTACAGCACCGGTTGGTGCATCACGCTGCTCAGTCGCATCGATGGCCGCATGTAATCGGTGAACACAAAGAACGTTGCCCCATAGGCGCGTAGGCCGCTGAGGGTCATTCCATTTAACGCGGCCGCCATCCCGTGCTCGCGAATACCGAAGTGGAAATTGCGGCCGGAGTAGTCTGTGGGTCTAAAATTGGATAGCCCATCCAGCAGGGTCATCGTGCTCGGCGCTAGGTCGGCCGAACCGCCCAGCAGCCAGGGCAGATTGGGTGCCAACATGTTAAGCACTTTGCCACTGCTGACGCGGGTAGCCATCCCCTTGGCATCGGCTGGAAACGGCTTCAGTCCGCTGTCCCAACCTTTAGGCAATTTGCCAGCGAAGATAGCTTCCAGCTCCGCCGCTTCCTTAGCAAAGGAGGATTTGTATTTCGCAAATTTGGCTGTCCAAGCGCCGCTGGCCTGTGCGCCTTTTTCTGCCACCGTGCTTTGGAAAAATTCGGGTACTTCCTTGGGCACCAGGAATTTTTCATTCTCGGGCCATCCGTAAGATTTTTTGGTCAGCTTGATTTCGTCCTCACCCAGGGGGCTTCCGTGCGCGCCACTTGTATCGGCCTTGTTGGGCGAGCCGAAGCCGATGACGCTGCGGACCACGATCAAGGTCGGCTTGTCCTTGCAGTCCTTGAAAGCTTGCAGCGCTTGGCCGAGTGCTTTAAGGTCATTGGCATCGTCGACGGCAACGGTGTTCCAGCCTAGCCCTCGGAATCGCTTGGCAACATCTTCGCTGAAGGCTAGGTCGGTGTGGCCTTCGATAGTGATGCGGTTGTCGTCATAGATCCAGCACAGGTTGGAGAGTTGCAGGTGACCAGCCAGCGAGGCGGCTTCGTTGGACACCCCCTCCATCAAATCGCCGTCGCTACACACAACGTAAGTGTCATAGTCGATCAGGTCGAAGCCCGGTCGATTGTAGGTTGCTCCCAACCACTTCGATGCGATCGCCAAGCCTACGCTATTGCCAACCCCTTGGCCCAGCGGCCCCGTCGTGGTCTCGATACCCGCCGCGTAGCCGTATTCTGGGTGTCCGGCGCACGGGCTGTTGAGCTGCCGGAAGTTCTTAATGTCTTCCAGGGTGATGGATAGTCGATCAAGCACCTTCCCCTGCTTGTCGGTGGCTTTCACCCCGACCAAGTGCAGCACTGAATACAGCAGCATGGAAGCGTGCCCGCAACTGAGGACAAACCGATCTCGGTTGGGCCACAGCGGCTGCGCCGGATCGTAGCTCATGGCGTCGGTCCAGACTTGAAAGGCGACCGGCGCCAAGGCCATTGGCGTTCCGGGGTGCCCGCTGTTGGCCGCTTGCACCGCGTCCATGCTCAGGGTCCGAATCGTGTCGATGGCGAGTCTTTCGATCGTTTTTTCAGTCGCCGCAGTGGAAACGCTCATGAGCAACACTTTCTAATTCAAAGTAGAGACGGTACGATATTAGCTTGTACTCTTTATCCAGCTTTTCGCACGCTTGGAGTCGGCCCGCGAAGATAACCGCAATTGGCGGTTTTCGCAATTGCCGTTCCACCCGTTTAGACATGCAGGCGATTCGGCTAAATCCGGACAACTAGCCGAAATGCTCGCAGCAGGGTACCATTCCCGTTAGCCAGCACGGGTGTGTGGCCGCTGGAATGCGAGAAGTTTTCAACAAACGTTTTTGATTAAGCAGTTAGTTTTAGGGAGTTTTCAGGTAATGGACCCAGCGGAGATCCGAAACGAAATCATTGATATCCTCAGTGAAATTGCCCCTGACGAAGATCTGAGCGATCTCAATGACGAACAGTCGTTTCGCGAGCAGATTGAGCTCGACAGCATGGATTTCCTCGACATTGTCATGGAACTCCGCAAGCGACACCGCATTCAAATCCCCGAAGAGGATTATGGTCAGCTAGCTAGCATGGCCAGTACGGTCAGCTACTTAGAGCCGCGCATGGCCGCTATGTAGTTTATCCGAAGCTATGTAGTTTGCCTGAAGTCGAGCGTTCCCAAGGTGGCAGTGGTGTACGACACAATCATTATCGGCGCGGGAATGTCAGGCTTGGCCGCCGGCATTCGCTTGGCC
>CAKQNH010000509.1 GCA_934255105.1 uncultured Pirellulaceae bacterium | reverse complement strand
AGCCTGGGGTGCAGCGCCGGCGAGCCCCAGCGAGCCAAGCGGAACCCCAGGAAACCGCGCCTCTCCCACCCCGCATTATCCCTTTTGCACCGGCGACCGAGAGCGAGACTTCACCAGGCCGCGGCACGTCTTCGAGGTCGCAATTTGTTGAAATCGGCTTAGCTCACTTTTTCTTGGCCGTTTTTTTGCGAGTCGCCTTGCGCGCCGCAGTCGCAGCAACCTTGGGTTCCTCCACTGCCACTGTAGAGTTCGATGCAATGGGCGTCTTGTTCTGCGGCGTTTTCTTTCTGACTACAACCTTTTTCTGCACAGTCTTTTTCTGCACAGTCTTCTTCACAGTCGCTTCCTTCACCGCTTTCTCTTTCAAGATATCTTTAATCTTCGCGGCGACTTTCTCTCTGGCTACCTTCTTCACCGCCTCAACCGCATTATCCTTCGGTTGCTTAGTTTGCTCTGCCCGCACGCGCCGTGGCTTGGCAACCTTCTGAGAAGCGGACTCGGGCGCACCACCGGTTGGTGAAGCGAATTCAATACCGAAGATATCGGACAACTCGTCTTCAGCGATCTCCGAAGGTTGGTCGCCTCCGATCGTTTCATGTACGCTATCACTGGTCAACGACCTCGCGATCAAGTCGGCTTGATCAACTCCACGCAACACAAACAACAACTGAGGTTCGCTGTCCAGTCGATGACCAATGCCATATAGCACTGCAGCCAAGTGCTTACATAGATCCGCGTAATCGGGACAGTCGCATGATTGACGTATCTCGCTGGGCTCCGGAAAGATACCATCCTTCTTGTCGGTCAGCCGCTGGATCACGTCGCTACTGAGCTTGCCACGCATGAGGTCGATCAGGCTGTGAACCGATTGGCTGCAATCGTCGCACACCGCCTGCCAACGCGGCTTGGATAAACTGGCAATTTGGATTTTGATTTTATACAGCTCTGAACCACTGACCAGCGCCGTAATTTCGCCTGGGCGGATCTGCAAATCTAGGATTGAACCGTTGCGTGCGTACGTTCGACCACGAGGGAGTCGATTGGCAAAATCGCTGAATCGCTCCAAGTGCTCACACCAGCTCTTTCCCCAAAACGTGGTGGCGATGGCGCGACCGGGAATGTTGATCGGGCTGAGCGTCTGCCCCTTCTTGAGCAACCGGCGTGCGGCCGCCGCGGCCTCAGCTCGACGTTGAGCCACTGGCTTGTACGGAGCCCAGCCGCCATAGTCACGCCATCCCATTTCACTGCCTCGCTATACGGATGCTTTATTGATATCTAATGCAACGAATTTCATCAGTTGCTCATTAGACATTTCTGTAAGCTGTACCTCACCATCGCCACTGAACAACTCTTCGCTGATTTCTCTCTTAGACCGAATCATATCGTCGATCTTTTCCTCGAGCGTGCCGCGACATACAAACTTATGCACAATGACGTTACGCTTTTGACCAATGCGAAACGCCCGGTCGGTAGCTTGATCCTCGACCGCCGGATTCCACCAACGGTCGAAGTGCACGACATGGCTGGCTTGCGTCAAATTCAATCCCGTCCCGCCAGCTTTGACAGACACCACAAAAAACGGTGGTCCCGATTCCTGCTGAAACTCGTCGACAAGTTTACCACGGCGAGCCGCGGTCGTCTTGCCCGTGAGCATCAGCCCCGTGCGGCCGAAGATAGACGCCAGATATGTTGCCAGCGGCTGGCACATCGATTGAAACTGAGTGAACACCAGCAACTTCTCTTGCCTCTCGATCAGCGTTTCGCAAATCGTTCGCAGCTCGACAAATTTGCCGGATGCGGCCACATCATAGCCCGGTTCTTTCAAGAACAACGATGGGTGATTGCAAATCTGTTTCAATTGCATCAGTGCCGCCAGCACCATCCCGCGGCGTTGAATACCGGTAGCGATATCGACGCTGGCCTCCAGTTCATCGGTAACGGAGCGGTACAGGGCGGCTTGAATTGTCGTCAGCCCGCAATCCACTCGCATTTCGGTCTTGTCCGGCAGATCGGCAGCGATGGCCGCATCGGTTTTCATGCGCCGCAGAACGTAAGGCCGAACCAATTGCCGCAGGCTGGACAATCGCTTCGATAGCGCTTTTGCATCATCGGCTTTGACAAACCTCTGGAACTCTTTGGCCGTACCCAACAGACCGGGAGAGCAGAAATCGAACAGCGACCATAGATCGCCCAGATGATTTTCTACGGGCGTACCCGTCAGTACGATGCGTCCGGCCGCTGGGATTTTCTTAATGGCTTTCGTCTGCGCTGCGCCGGCATTTTTTATGGCTTGCGCCTCATCTAAGATCACCAATCGCCAGTTGACATCGGCCAGCCATTTCTCGCGACGCGCTAAGCCGTAGGTGGTAGCGACGATGTCGAAGTCGCTCAATTCCCGTTCTGGGTTGGCAGCCACGCGTTTAAGCACGCTCGGTTCATTGACGCTGCGATGCGCCACGAACATTCGCAACTCCGGCGCAAAACGCTCAAGCTCGCGTTGCCAATTGCCTAACAAAGACGTCGGCAAAATCAGCAGTGTTGGCCGCTTGGCCACAGCCGCTTGTTCCGTCCGCCGCGCGCCGCCCTTAATGCCACTGACTTTAGTGCTACTGCCTTTAGTGTCACTGCCGTCATCGCCAAACTTGAGCTGCAACAGCAGCGCAATGACTTGAATCGTTTTGCCCAATCCCATATCATCCGCCAGACAACACCCCAGCCCCAGACGCGTGGCAAACCAGAGCCAACGGACCCCGTCCGCCTGATACGGTCGCAGGGTAGCGTTCAGATGTTTTTCAGGATTCAGATCGATTCGGCCGCTCGTAGGATCGCGGAGCGTAGACAGCATCTCAGCCAGCCAGGGCCCAGGTTCGAGACGAGTCCAACTGAGCAGTTCGTCGTCGACCCCCTCGCCGCCCAGTGAGGCCCCCGATAGCAGTCGCAGGCCTTCCAAAAAGCCGACGCCTCGAATGTGCTGCTTCTCCAGACGCTTCCACTGATCGAGCGCCGACTGCAGTTGCTCCTGGTCAACCTGAACCCACTTGCCTCTGAGCAGCGTCATGCCCTCGCGAGCCGCCATGAGTTGCGCCAGTTCGTCGGCAGTTAGAGGTTGTCCATCGATCGATACACCAACAGCCAGATCCAACGCCCCCGCGCCGCTGAGCATGCCTTGATCCTTCGATCCGATCCGCACGGTGACTTGCGGCCGTGGCGGCTTGGATGCATTCCACCAATTCGGAACTCGCACGATCACGCCCGCTTGTTCCAACTTGGGAACGCTCGAGAGAAACTCGAAGGCTTTGGCAATGCCCCACGCTTGTGGAGAAAACAGAGCGCGAGATTCCAACAAAACCTTGACGAGCGAGCTTTGTTGCGCGGCGCGTGACACAGGTGCCAGCAGCAGGTCGAGCTGCTTTGAGTCCTTAGCCGCGATCGATTGCTTGAGTGCTTCGGCGAGCGGGATATGTTGCAGCGCTCCTGTCTTGCCTTGCCCTTCGGTATAAGTTGCAAGAAACGCAAACGGCTTGTCTGGATTTTTTTTATTTTCAGCCAAGTGAAAAGTGACTCGCCCCACCAGATTCCAGTCGGGGCGCAGCGAGAGCAGGTAGCCGGCCAGACCACCCTTGGTCGCCGCCACTTGGTGCTGTGTGTACTGATCCAGCCCAAGCCACAGTGCACGCAGCGACTCGGCTGATAGATATTCCAACCCCAGCATCGGTGGTGCGCGTTCTGCTAGGTCGTCCAGAGTGTCGTGGTCGGGAACTTGTGGGCTCAACCAAACTGCATCAGCGCCGGTGGACTGGCGGCACAGCGATTGGAAGTAGCGCTGGGCCACGTCCCGAAAATAGACCAGCGAGACCGGCAAATCAGATTGGCAATTGCTGGAGACCAGCACCGTCAATCCCGCGGACATCGATTGCTGGAATCCGTCGAGCAGTTCTTGCGGCAGGTGAGCCGATTGCTCCAGCTCTTGATCCCCCTCCTCAGCCCCCCTCAAGCCCACGACGCCGCTTGGCCAGACCATGGCTTGGTACTGCGTATGTCGACTCATCCTCAAGCGCGCATCCCTTGTGCAATAGCGAGTGTTTCGTAGCAGTGCTTCGCAGCAGACGTTTCGTAGCGGCGCTTCGCAGCAGGTGTTTCGCAGCAGGTGTTTCGTAGCGGGTGCTTCGTAGCGGGTGCTTCGAATTAGCCGCCTCGTTTCGAATTAGCCGCCATTGTAGTACACACTCTTGCCCCTGTCCCTCCCGTAGAACGGGCACTCCTGCCCGTTTACCCCACAGCATCAGCACTCCCGCATATCTCCTCCGTAGAACGGGCACTCCTGCCTTTTTATACCCCACAAGTTATTCCTGGCACGTGAATTGTACCCCTGCCCGCGCGCGGGAGGGGTCGAGCCTAGGCGAGGGGGAGGGCGGAAACGGATTGTACAGATGTAGATTGCGCTTGCCCTCTCCCTCGCTT
>CAKQNH010000508.1 GCA_934255105.1 uncultured Pirellulaceae bacterium | reverse complement strand
GCAATATCCTGGTCATCGCGTCGCGAACGACGTCTTCGATTTCGTGTCAGGGTTGGCCTACTGGTTCCGCAAAGCCCAACTCTATTCCGAGTCGCAGCAATTGATTTCGGTACTTGACAAGCTAAGGATCAGAAAACGAGAAAGAGTTGTGCTTCGCTTGAAAAACATGCTTCACAAACGTTTGACGAGCTTACTACGAATGGAGCCAACAACTTCGAATTTTACACGGAATCGTTTAGACAGTCCCCCAAAACTGGGTTAGAAGCCGGTCGCCAAGCCATGTGGAGTTGGAATGCTTTTGACGGAGGCAGCACTGTACCGTAATGTTGGTTTTCGTGTGGGTTGACGGTGCAAGATGGCTGCTTATTCCGTCACATCAATTGTGCCATTTTGTTATTTAATTCGGACTGCAAAGGCAAAACACTCTTTCCCGACCGTGCGCATGACAATTAAGCACATCCGCGAGAATGCCTTGGTGAATGTGTGGCGCGCCGGGAACCGCTGTTGATAACCGTGACAAAATTATTTGGGCGCGGAAGTTGGTCCGTAGTGAAATACGTAAAGTCCGCTTGCACGAGTTTTTTTGCCACCGTTTCCGAATCGTGGCTGGCTTATATGTCTACAGGAGGCGACTGTCCACCCAGTGATCATGCAACTTCACAATACTCAAAGGCTCCTGTCGTGAGTGCCGCTATTAGCGTGGTAATACCCGCTTTTAATGCGGAGAGGCACATTCAAGAAGCGATCGAATCGGTTCTGATGCAAACCCTACCGGCGAAGGAAATTCTAGTCGTCGACGACGGCAGCACGGATGCGACGGCGCAAATCGTGCGAAAGTTCGAGGGACAAGTAATTCTAGTGCAGCAGCCGAATTCAGGCGTCTCGCACGCACGCAATGTCGCGTTCGCACGCGCGTGTTCGGATTGGGTCTGTTTTCTCGATGCCGACGACACGTGGCAACCAAATAAATTGGCGGTGTCGTTGGAGTATGCCGAGAAGGATCCACTCGCAACGCTGGTATTTAGCGATTATCAAACCTTTGGTCTCCAATCGCGAGCTGTTCGCCTCGCTGAGACCTTCGCAAATTGGCGTCGCGATATGGAACTACTCTCGCCAATCGTGTGTGTCCTGCCATCGGCGGCCATGGTGCGGCGGACTGTATCGGCCCGCTTTCCCGAATGGGCGAGCGTCAATGAAGATGCAATTTACTTCAATGACTTGGCGGATGAGGGGACGGTGATTCATGTCCCTCAATTGCTGGTGAATTATCGCCAGCATGCCTCTTCAGCCCAGAAGCAAGTCGGAGTTGGTGAGAGAGCCGGCGCAAATATGTTGCAACGCTATGCGAGCGACCCTAAGGATCGCGCTCGATTTGCCCACACGCTATTAACAATGATGAAACAACGACGTGAGTCGAGGAAATGGCATGATTTCGACGCATACTTTCGGATCCTGCAGGACCACTGGTCCGGTGATCGACGAATAATGCTCCAAGCTCGAGCTACTCATTTGTCAAAATACATTTACAAGCTCAAAGATTGCCTGGAACGATTGAAGCCAGCTCACCCTACGGAATAGTCAGCACAAGTGCTGAAAATTCGGCAGCAACCAAGTCGCCGAAATTTTTTCAAAATTTTGTTTTTGCCAGCTTGCTTTACGTCGGCCGAATGGCTGTTTAGCTCGCAATTAGAATGTGTGCCTAAATGCGGGTCTGCCTAATCACTCCAGAGTTCCCACCCAGAATTGTTGGCGGGATTGGCTCCTACGTGCGAGATTTGGCCGAGCAATTGAGTTTGCTCGGCGCTCAAATCACAGTCTGTGGCGTGGGTATCCACGCGACTGGGAGTATCAGCCATCCATGGGGTTGCAGCATCAGTCTCCCATTGCCTCGCCAGAGCCGAGCGAACAAGGCGACCGAACGCTTTCGCAGCAAACTCGAGAGCTGGCCCGTGGTTTGGCGAATCGCTCATCACGCAAAAGGGGTGCTGAAGTTTAAGCATCAACTTGCAATCTCCCGCTTGCTCGATCGCTTCGTGGCCCAACGCTGCGATGAGTTTGATATTGTCGAAATCCCAAACTGGCTAGGCCAGGGGGCGTTGCTTCGCCCACTGAAGGCGAAACTATTTGTGCGACTGTCTAGCCCCGCTGTTGAATGCGCAAGCGCCAGTGGCCGGCTAACCGCATTAGAGGCTGCCACTTGCAATAATGCGCTGAGAATTATTGGTAATTCAAATGCGATACTCGAAAAAGTAACTGGCCTGTATAAGCTAGATTTATCGAAGGTGGTCATCATTCCACATGGTGTCGCTGATGTGGCTGTTCCACAGGTTTCGCGACGATCCGACGGAATAGACGTACTGATGGTCGGTCGGAGCGAAAGGCGGAAAGGTACTGATATATTGCTGAAGGCGCTTCCAAAGGTACTTGAGGAGTTCCCGTCACTACGAGTTTCGTTCCTGGGCCCCGATGACGAATATCTATTAGCGCCTTTCCCTGAGTTGGTCGATACTTGGCGGCGTTTGTTGAAGCATTTCCCGAATCAGTTGAGATGTCTGGGGCGCGTCTCGGACGAAGATAAATATTCCTATTATGCCGCCTCGCATTGGGTAGCAATTCCATCTAGATTTGAATCCTTTGGACTGGTCGCGATCGAAGCACTGCGCGCAGGGACACCGTTCATTGCTGCTGCAAGTGGAGGTTTAGTCGAAACTGCCAAAGCCTGTCCTGTGGCACGTCTGGTTAATCCAAATGAGCCGATGCAGTGGGAGGCGGCACTGCGCGCCCTCGCCCGACACGGCCCAGAGTTCGCCGAGTCGCTCCGCGAGCCATGTCGCACTAACTTTGAAGAAAACTTCACAATTAAAAGAGTTGCCAGCGAGACCCTCCAGCTCTACGCTCGCGTTTTGTAGGGTATTCCGATAGTTAAGTTCTGGCATGATACCTAGCCTCAGCAGCCAGTACCCAATCGAATGAATCATGCTTTCAGTTGTCAGTGTTTACAATCGCGCGGATGTCTTTCAGCGTTGTTTGAAGTCGAGTTTAACCACGCAGCAGCAGCCACTTGAGTTGATCGAAGTCGACAATTCGGATGGGCGATTTGATCGGGCTGCGACCGCACTGAACTGGGGGGCCGCACAAGCCACCACCGGCTGGGTTGTGTTTGCTCACCAAGATGTTGTGCTACTCGATCCACGTTGGTCTATGAAAGTTTCTAAACTCTTAGAAGAGCTGCAGCCTTCCGGGTGGTGTGGCGTGGTTGGTCGCGATCACCGGGGACGCTGGCAGGGCTTGATCCGCGATCGCGACTGCGTTCATGGAGAGCCATTTGAATCGCACCGCGAAGTCCAGACACTAGATGAGGTGTTACTCATCCACCGCCGAGAGCAGGAATTTACCTATTTTGATGAAACTCCTAAAACGTGGCACGTATACGGAGTGGATGCATGTTGTCAGGCAATCTTATCGGGACACAAGAACTACGTTTTATCAGCTCCCATCTGGCACGACTCTCCCTCGACCAATCGTGCCGGCTTGGAGGCTGCCAATGCCTATATCGCCGACAAGTATGGCAGTCGACTATCTCCCATCCACGCCTGTTGCGGCGATATTCCCTTTCGCTTTGCCAAACGCGGCAGCTACCGGCTGCATGTGCTGAAAGATCGCTTGCGGGCTTGGCGACATGCCGCGACGACAGGTGTTCGTCCCCGCAAGTTTGACGAAACACGCCGGCCGCTGGACGCGGTCGACTGTTGGACAGCCGAACAGTCGCAGGTCGACTGCCTGCGAGGGAGTGCTTGGTATGAACGCATCGAAGCGATCGGTATGGCCGACCACTCCAAACATCCCCGTCGAGTCGTCCATCACTTCAATGAAAGCACAGAGCTCGGTTCCCAGCCAACGATTGTTGTGTTAGGACCAGAACGCTGCCGCGGGCCGTTCATCGAACCCAACTGTTCTCATTGGATTACGTTGGAAATATTGCCTCGGTGTTCGAAGTTTGCTGCGTCTATCGGGCGGCACCAGGCGTACCTGCAGCGCCGGGAGCTGTGCCGAGACCAAGATGACCGCTACTGGCTACTCAGCGAATACCGATCCGTGGACTAAAGAGGTTGAGAGTCAATTGCAGAAACGGCCCTTCGGATGCTTCGCACTATTGACTCCCGACCCCGTTACCCCAATTCTTAGCCTGGATGATGCACTAGTGCTCCGTCCAGCTTTAATATTGGGGTAGAGAGTAGAGCAGTTGTCCCAACTGCTTCGGGAAACGGTTGGGACAACCGTTCTACAATTAAGGCTGCAAACCTAAGATTTAGGCTGGACAAAGCGCCAGGGATCGCAGCCCATTGCGAATGCTCGCCACACGTTGCTTGCCGCCAGCCGATTCCATATCATTAAGAACAGTGTACACTTACAGCGCCGATGGTTGGATTACCGCGTGACCCTTGCCGTGGCTCGCACTGGGTACACTATTCC
>CAKQNH010000507.1 GCA_934255105.1 uncultured Pirellulaceae bacterium | reverse complement strand
GGCATAGGGACATAGCATGTCCATGGGGGGCTGGAACTCATGCGAAGCTCGCCATTAGAACTGTTCGACGAGTACACGTTGGAGGTACCTTACAGGCCACCGCATGATGGTTACACCGAACTAGCGGTGCTCTTGCCGAAAATGAAATAGAGAATCATGCCGACGATAGGCAACAGCAGGATCAGTATGATCCACAGCAGCTTGTGGCCGATCGAACCGCCACCCATCACCACACTCGCAATGGCGACGATGTCAAGTATGAGGACGATTATGCCTAGCAGAGAGAAAGTACCGAACTGTCCGAGCAGGAGTAGGCTGTCCATTTTTTTACCTGTGAGAAAGAAGCTTTGGAGTCGAGAAAATCGCAACTATCTCTCGGTTTTAGCATTTTGCGTGCCAATGGATTTGTTGAACTTTTCGCGACCCCAGCGAGCTCGCCTCGCTGGTGAAGGAGTTTTGAAAGTTAGCTCCATGTCATCCCAATGCCGGCAGCTTCCCGGCAAATTGCCGCAGAAGGCGACAATTTGCTGGGAAGCTGGATTGGTCGGGGGACATACGGCGACGACTAGCTCGCAAAACTTTGGCTCATGCCAGGCGAGTTGGCATGGGGCCGATGCTGTTTGAGTTGTGGGTATGAAAAGGCGGGAGTGCGCGAGCTAGGAAGGTAAACGGGCAGGAGTGCCCGTTCTACGGAGGAAGAGAGACAGGACGGCGCGGGCTAGGGGTGGAAGAGCTCGGCCAACGAGACGATGCGGCCCAATTCTGCAGCGGGACCGACAATTGTGGCGGAGCTTGAAGCGGACGCAGCGGCGGAGCTTGAAGCGAGGGCGAAGGTCGGGACGCTGCGGTCGGTGCTCCCCAGCACGTGGGACTGGTCGCGCTTGCGCCACCAGGCGGCGACCTGGTGCGGCAGACAGCGCCAGGCATCTTGCGCTTCGAGCAGCATTTCAAGCAATTCGAGATGCCGGTCCCAGTGCCGAGGGCTGGTCAAGTAATCGGGATGGATGATGCACATGATCATGCCACGCAGCCGCCGCAGCAATTCGATCTTGTGCCGCCAGATGTCGGTAGAGTCTTGCTCGAGCGTAACGAACAGCGTGTGATCTTGAGGCAGCGTGCAGGGGAGCTCTACGAGTCGTCCGGCGATGAAGGGCCACACCCCCCCTACCCCACCCGGCATGGCTTGAAATGGATCGATGTCAAAGCAGCTCGTGTCGTAGTCGAAATCGAGCTCCTGCATCCACTGCAGTTGTCGGTGCATCATCGGCGAGCGAAAGCCAGTAGCCTGCCATTGCCTGGCAACATCATTGATAGGTGGAACCCGTCGCTGAAAAGCCGAACGCGATGAAAACAATTGCCCGTCATGGTTGAAACCGTGTACGCCAACTTCGTGCCCGCGAGCGCGCAGGTCGTCTAACAGCCCCGCGTCGATCTTGTACTTGGCCGGCACAAAATACCAAGCTGATCGGAAACCAAGTTGCTCCTCGATGCGGGCCAAGCGATCGACGCGTGCGACGCCTTCGCGAGATTCGATATCATGCGTCACGATGGCCGCGTGCGAATGACCACTGGGCCAGGGGTGAATGATGGGTGCGGGTTCGTCTCTTAACTCCGCTTCGAGCGCCCGCTGCCATGCCTGCAAAAAATCGTGCTGGCAATACCACGCGTCACCCACGGGCAAACTGCGATTGCGGTTCTGCTGCATGCGTTGCCGCAATACCAATGGAATCCAGCGACGCAGGCGATAATAGAGCTGGAACTTGGGCGATAGACGCCAGTTGGCCGCATCGGCTATAAAGTGCTCTTTCAGCAGATCTCCCAATCGTCCTGAAAACGCAAAGCGTGTCTCGAGTTCCATGGCGGATTCTATACCGGAGGGGACGATTTGATTGCGTGTATCCACGGATTAGGGCCTCGTCCCCAAAACCTTTTCGTAGACGCTCCGCAAATTCCCCTCCTGGTGCGGCCACGCTAATACATCCTCGACTCGCTTGCGCCCCACGGCACCCATTTCTCGGCGGCGGTCGGGATCGTCCATCAGTTCTTCAATCTTGCGCGCGAAATCGAGTTCATCGCTGACGTCTGCATATAGTGCGGCTCCCTGGGCGGTTACCTGATGTTCGACCAGTCGATAGGCCACGATCGGTTTCGACAGCGTCATGTACTCCATGACTTTGATCATAGTCGAACGATCATTAAAGGGATTGTATGGGTCGGGGGCCATGCAGATATCGGTCGTCGACAAGTACTTGAGAAGGTCTGCGTGCGATACGAAACCGGTGAATAATACATTGTCTTCGAGCTGTAGTTCGCGGGTTAACATTTTCAAGGACTCGAGCGAGGAACCTTTGCCGATCAAAACACAGTAGAAGTCGCTTCTCCCCAGCTCAAACTTTAGCTTGTGCAGTGCGTGGATGAGCGAATCGATACCGTCCTGGAAGCCCATGACTCCTACGTACCCCAAGACTACTTGCCCGCGGGCAACGATATCTGCATCGGGCTCTACCAAGTACAGGCTGTCAACACAGGGGCCATTGCGAACGACGGTGATCTTCGACTCGGGGATTTTATGCCGCTGTAAGACCAGCTCCTTATAGGATTCATTGACGGTGATGACATGTGTGGCATAGCGGCAAGACAGTCCTTCAAAGAAGGTTAGCGCGTGGACGATCCACGGATTGCCTTTGCCTTGAAACCGAGCAATGTACATTTCGGGAGAAATGTCGTGGTGGTCGAAGACAAACTTCTTACCCAGTGGCCAGTAGCACATGGCGATCAGCACATACAGGTCGGGAGGACTGTGCGAGTGGATGACATCGAAGCCGCGACGCACCAAGACCCATAGTGTGAGCCAAAACGTCCAAAATATAGAGAGGCTGTATTCCCACACATAGCCCAGACCGCTCTCAGCTTCGCGTGGGCGCGGGTAGCGATGGACGTGTACACCCTGATTGAGTTCGTAAAACGCTTGGTTTTTGTCGCGCGGCGCAATGATGGTTACTTGGTAGCCGAAAGCTATCAAGGACAGCGCTTCGCGAAGCACGCGTACATCCCCTGGGTAGCTGCTGTTCTCCAGCAACATCAAGATTCGCTTACCAACAGATGCCTTGGTAGTTATCATTGTTTCCGTTTTTTTTCTTAGCCAGGCCGTGCAGATCGACGACGACTTTGCCAGTCATGGGGTCGGCGAACAGTTCTTTAAATTGTGGGCTGCCGTTGGTGATTACCAACACTTCGGCTTGTGCGATCAAGGTTTGCAGGTCGGTCCGCATCAGCTTGGCAAAATGTGGTAGGGCTCCACGTAGAAAGAGCTCATTAGCGCCAAAAATTTCCTCGGGTTTAACGTACGGATCGTAGATAGACACGTCGTAGCCACGACCGACCAAGGTTTCAACCAACGGAATGACCGGGCTCTCCCGGACATCATCGGTATGGGCTTTGAAACTCAGGCCCAGGATCCCGACCTTGTTCTTGCCAGTTTGTTCGACCATATGTATAGCCCGTTCGATCTGCAACTCATTGCTTTCCAGAATGGAGCGCAGCAGCGGCGTTTGCACGTCGCGTTCTTGAGCGCGATAGATCAGAGCGCGGCAGTCCTTGGGCAAACAAGAGCCACCAAAGGCGAAGCCGGGGCTGAGATATTTGTCGGAGATGTTCAGGCGGTGATCGTTGCAGAAAATCCGCATCACTTCTTGGCCGTCTACCTCGTGGGCTTTGCAAATATTGCCGACCTCGTTGGCAAAGGCAACTTTGAGCGCATGAAAGATATTGCACACATACTTGACCGACTCGGCCGTCTGAATATCGCAGTGAACTCGCGTGGCGGAAATGCCTTCGTACATTCGCATTGCGGTTTGCCCACAGCGACCATCCAGCTCCCCCATGACAATCTGGCTGGGTTCGCGATAGTCGGCGATGGCGACACCCTCGCGCAGAAATTCGGGGTTCATGCACAGCCCAAAATCGCGACCACGCCGTTTGCCCGAAGCCTGTTCGAGCAGAGGAGCTACGAAGTTTTCGGTCGTTCCAGGGAGCACCGTACTGCGGATACAGACCACGTGATAGTCAGGATGATCGGCCATCGCGGCTCCAATCTCCTTGGCCACGGCGGCGACGTAGTCCAGCTTCAAACTGCCATTCTCATTGCTAGGCGTGCCTACACAAATCAGGCTCATTTGGCTGGCGTGGACCGCCTCGTGGCTACAGGTGGTGGCGCGCAGCTTTCTGGTGCGAACTAGATCAGCCACCATCTCGGCCAATCCGGGCTCGGAGACCAGCGAACGACCCGCATTGATGGCGTCGACCTTTTCGGATTGGACATCAACGCCGATAACATCATGACCGTCGTTCGCCAAACAAGCGGCAGAGACGCTCCCCACATATCCCAAACCAAATATGGCAATTTTCATTGGCATTTTTTCTTTATATGTGTTCCACACATCGGTGGGGCTTCAACCACTCCCTGGAGAAATG
>CAKQNH010000506.1 GCA_934255105.1 uncultured Pirellulaceae bacterium | reverse complement strand
CAATCCAAGCGGCAGCCAGCACCATCAGCCACAATGGAATACAAGTCCACAGCGGAACTCTGCGGCGGATTGCCAGTCGTTGATTCGTGCGCATGGGCTCTCTCTCGCGATTAGGCACAGCTTAGTGGGGGAAGTTTGATTAGCCAACCAGATACCGCAGCATGCCAGCCAGCGCAGTTTAGTAAAGCTAATTAGCGGAAATCCCCCCGCGAGACAAGAGACAATACGACACAAATCTTCCTACCTCCATCTTCCTACCAAAAAACGAGTCCGGTTCAGCCCCAGGCGAGATGCGCACCGGCCCTTGGTAGGAAGATGGAGGTAGGAAAATGAACTGCGGCCAGCTCTAAAACCTCTCCAACAGCGAGTCGAGCGCGCGGGGGTCGTGCGCCTGGCATCCTTCGACTGCCGCATTGCTGGCTGGTTAATCGAGCAACATCGACGGCGCAACTATCCACAATGGGAAATCTAAGGCGAGCGATCACAGGTTAGAAAATCCAGCGACGCGACAAATATCTTCCTACCTCCATCTTCCTACCTAAAAAACGAGTCCGGTTCAGCCCCAGGCGAGGCGCACACCAAGCCTTGGTAGGAAGATGGAGGTAGGAAAATGACCAGCGGCTAGCTCTAAAGCCTTTCCACCAGCAAGTCAAGCTCGCGGGTGTGGTGAAAATGCTGCGAGGTATAAAGAGCCACTCCGTGCCCGTCTCCCGCCACCCGCTATTGAGCTTCAACCTCAGTTTTAGTTTCGGATTCAGCTTTAACCTCACCCTGCGGCGCAGCGGCGGCAATCGGGCTGTTGATCCAGCCTTGTCGCGCGTACCATAGAGCGGTCTGTTCGATCCGCTCCTGCAGGCTGTAAGCGGGAGCGAAGCCGGTGTCGTGTCGCAGGGTGGCGTCGTCACAAGTCCACGATCCTGCTGTCGCTTCACGAGCTTTGTCGATTCCCAAAATATGCGGCCGGCCACGCAGATGGCTGGCAAGTTCGTTGACGGCCGCGATGGCCCACACCGCTGACTTGGGGCTGCGAATCACGTTCACGCGCTCCTGCCCCACGGCCCTACCAATCATCTGTCCCAATTCGGCATAGGTGGGTGTTTCATCCGCAGCTACATAATAGATACCTTCGCTGCCCCCATCCACGCCCGCCCGACCGCCGTACATCGCAGCCAAGATCATGGCTTGCGCCAGATCGTCTCCGTGAACGACCGAGAAACGTTCGTCGGTCAGTCCCGGCACCACGTGCAAGTTCCATCGGGCGATGCTGTCGAACATGTTGAGCCCATCGCGATCCGCCTCGCCCAACACGATAGGAGGCCGAAGAATCGTCAGCGGAAGTTCGTCAGCCAATACACGCGCCGCCTGCTCCCCAGCCAATTTGCTGTGGCCATAGTTGGAAACGGGCTGAGTGCCATCGGATTCAATACGCGGCCTGCCCCCCATCGCTGGCCCCCCCGCGGCCAGAGACGAAATGTGAATCAGGATGGGTGGATTGGGCTGATGGGCACAGGCGAGTGCCACATTGCGCACTCCCTCTCTATTGGTGCGATTTAGATCGCGTCGGCGCAGCGATTTGGTCGCACCCGCCAAATGGTACACGACATCCACACCGCGAAAGACGCCTTGAAGTGAGTCCGCATCGGTCACGTCCCCGTAGACCAAACGCGGCTTAAATTCGACCAGTTGGCTACAGTCGGATTGCTCGCGGACCAAGCAAGTAACTTCGGCCCCCGAGTCGGCCAGGGCGCGAACCAAGTGGCCGCCGATAAAACCTGTCGCGCCGGTTACTAGTGCATGAGTCATTGCTACTTCCCCTTAAGCACAATTGTGACGAACCCACTGGACGATTTGCGAAGTGCTCATCGCGCCCGACTGCCGATTCAATTCACGTCCACGCCGAAAGGCAATCAGCGTTGGAATGCCGCTGATCCCAAATCCTGAGGCGGTCTGCGGGGACGCTTCCGTGTTGAGTTTGGCCAGCACGACACTCGCCGCCAGTTCGCGGGCAGCCTGCTCGTACGCCGGGGCCATCGTCCGACAGGGGCCGCACCACGGCGCCCAAAAGTCGACCACGACCGGCACGTCGCTGCGATTCACGAACTTTGCGAACGTGGCATCGCTGAGTTCGATGGCGGTGGATGGCAGCAGACCTGTCTTACATTTCCCGCACACCGGCCCTTCGCCCAAGCGAGCGTCGGGGACGCGATTGGCCGCTAAACATTGTGGGCACACGACCTGCATTGACTCACCCTTTCGGTCTCGAACGAAATCCAATCGGCTCCAAGCACTCGTACCAACACCTGCTTTCGGTTCTATGGTGGCACATTCTGACACAGGCATTTGACAACTACGGCAAGGAGCAAATGCTATGCCCAGCACCCGACCCCAGCGAGCTCGTCTCGCTGGTGAAGAAGTTTTGAACCTAGCACCCGACCCCAGCGAGCTTGTCTCGCTGGTGAAGAAGTTTTGAACCTAGCCACCCACCGCCACAACGCCCGCAGCTTCCCATCGAATTGCCGCCTGTGCGGCGATGCGATGGGAAGCTGCGCGGACAGAGTACATATCGCGAAGTCTAACTCGCAAAACTTGGCTCATGCCAGGCAAGCTGGCATGGGGCCGATGTTTTTGGGAGATGCAGGGTATAAAACGGGCAGGAGTGCCGGTTCTACGGAGAGAAACGGGGAGGAGTGCCCGGTTCTACGGTCGGCGACTTAGAGTTCGAAGTCGTCTTGAGAGGACCGCTCGCTGTACAGCGGCATGTGGCGGTAGTAGACTTCGAGAATCATCGTGGCTAGTGAAGTGGCGTAGAGCCGGCCACCCTTTTCGCTGTGCGCACCGTGAGCTTCCCAACTGCCGGCAGCATGCCCCTGGGAGACTTGCGATTTGATCAGCTCGTCGCGCAGCTTGGCATTCCACTTCTCCCACTCTGGACCACCGTAGTGCCGCATGACCTGCGTGCCATAGTAACTGTAGTACAGATCGTTCACGCGAGGCCCAAGCTTGCTCAAGTAAGCCACTCCCTCCTGCATGCCGGGATGCTCTTTGCTCCAGCCCATGTACATGCGGCACAGCAACCCGACGGCGATCGTGGCTTGCCTGCCTTCGATCTGGGCGGTCGGTTGGTCGTAGCCATAGTAGGCTCCCTTGTTGGTGCTGACCGAGTCGAGAAAACTCTGAGCTCCCAGGAAAGTCTGTTCGGGGACAATCAAAGTGCCCATCCGACCGCTCTTGAGCGCCATTACGCACCAGCCGACCACCGACGTATCCCCCGGTTGACGCGGCTGATAACGCCAACCGCCGCCGCGCGGATCTTGCGAGGCAATCAAATAGTTCAGCGACAACTGTGCGGGTTGCAGTAGATCGGCATCGTGGGTCATGGCATAGGCTTCGCAAATAGCGATCGAAGCGAGTCCATGCGAGTACATCGTACCGCCCGGTTCGTGCCATGAACCCTCGGGCAACTGGCCGCCGGTGACCTTCATGCGATTGATCAAGAAGGACAAGCCGCGGTGGACGGTCTGTTTATACTGACCTTCCATATGCGTCTGCCCCGCCCCTAAGAATGGTAAAATGGCCATGGCGGTAGCAGCGTTGGTCGCTTCGCCCATGTCACCGCCGCCGTCGCACTGGCCGCGGCAGATCTGCGAATGCGCAAACGTCCAGCCACCATTGGAAGCCTGATGCTCGGCGATCCACTTGAGCGCCATGGCCACCGCTTTTTCGCTTTCCGATGTTCCGCCAAAGCGCTCCAACATCTCACCGACGGTCTGTGCGTCGCGATCCCGACGGAAACCGTTTACGGTCTCGCGGCGAAGTTCGATTCCGCAGAAGGGGTTTCGGCGATTTTTCGCCTCAAAGAACGTCCAAGCTTCGACCCGCTCATCGTTCACGTGGCCCATCTTGAACAAGTCAAACTTCTCGCGGCTCAGTGGCCTCTGACGGCACAAAAACTCGCCGAAAAATTTTGGCCAGGTCCCCTGACGCTCGTCGTACCCAAAAGACCTGAAGTGAACTCAATGATTTCAGCAGGGCTTGAAACCGTCGGTATTCGCATGCCCAGGCACTCGGTCGCGCTCGATTTGATTCACGCCTCAGGCCCCTTGGCCGCGCCAAGCGCGAATCGTTTCGGTCGCACATCGCCAACAAAAGCGGCCCACGTACTCACCGAGTTTCCCACGGCGATTGCCAACGGAGAAATTCTTTTGCTCGACGGCGGTGACGCCGAAATCGGAGTTGAATCCACGGTGTGTCTGGTTTCCGAGAACACCGTGACGATTCTTCGTCCCGGCGGCGTCACGCTTGAAGAAATTCGAAACGCATTTGAAAACGATCCCGCGATGTCGTCGGTTCTCGTGACTCGCGCCCTGGCTACGCAAGCAAGCCCGGGTCACACCGAGCACCATTACGAAACACGAAAACCTTTGATCGTGTCGTGGGCCGGGCCACTTACGGAGGCCAGTTACGAAGTGAAAGGT
>CAKQNH010000505.1 GCA_934255105.1 uncultured Pirellulaceae bacterium | reverse complement strand
CTGCCAGCCATGATTTGAACAATGCAGCAGGATTGAACCAACCCGCCAGCAAGCAGCCGAAGAGGGCTGCGATGGAGATCAATACCACCCACCGCGAACTGCTGGGAATATCGTTGCGACGTCCATTCATCATGGCTGTGTGCTACTCCCCTTCATATCTGCGTTTTGACTGAACTGGAGAGTTCGCACATAGGCAGCGATTGCCCAGCGATCGTTGGTGGACAGAAAATCTCCGTAGGCGGGCATCTGTCCACGGCCATCGGTGATGACATTGAAAAAGTATCCCAGTGGCATGCCGCGCAGACGATCCGAATGGTAGCTGGGCGGCTGTGGAAAGCCTCGCTGTGGAACCATGCCATTGCCACTGCCGGTCAAATCGTGGCAGGGTACGCAGGAGATATCAAAGCGTTCTCGACCACGGCGGATCAATTGTTCATAGCTGACACCGACCAGAACTTGCGGCGGGAGCGCGTCAACCAATTGACCATCGGCCTTTCCGCTCAAGTACCCCCCTTCGTCGGTCTGGTCTGCGAGGGTCAACCAGGCGCGGTCTTCCTGCATGCGAATCTTTGAAACCGAACGCAGCGCGAGTTGACTGGATGGGATGACGTGTTCGGGAATGGCTCGGGATGCGATTCCATCGGCGAACTGCGGTGCCGCTTCCTGCGATTCAACTCGTCGTTGATTCTCCATTTCTTGAGCACAACCTGAGCAGGTGAAAAGCAGTAGATACAGCAAGACAACAGCGTGATTCCTGCTGCCTTCGTTAAACCGCGCGCCCATCGGGCCGCGCGCCGGTGAGCTTGGACGTACGGGGCGGTGCCCATGCGGTCGGGCGATGGGAGGCTGCTTAGACATTGGGCACCTCCCATACGTGCTGTGCGCCGGCAGATCGCAACTGCGGTTCGATTTTATCAAATTCAAAGGTATCGTTTTGCGGGCGCACTACCACAAAGAAACCATCGGTGCTGGCTCGCTTGAAGGCTTCTATTTCAAACAACGGATGATTCAGTCGCGGCAGGCCGCATACCAGAACGACGCCAACCAGAGCGAATAAAGAAGACAACAGCACAGCCCCTTCGAACGCCGGTGGAATGAACGACGGCCAACTGTGCAAGGGACGCCCGCCGATGTTCAGCGGATAGACGACCAAGTTGATCCAGTACTCGAGTGCGTAGACAGAGACTCCCCCCAGGATACCACCCCCCAAGATGATCCACGGCATGACCGTTGGCTTGAGTCGCAGGTCCTGCTCAAGGCCCTCCACCGGAAAAGGCGTGTAGGCTTCGAGCCGATGGAAACCCGCCGCTTGCAAAGCGCCTATCGCCGCGCGCAATTCGGCGGCGTTAGCGAACTGAGCTAGCACGCCCCAAGACTGTTGGCTCTCAAGCCGGGAAGCATTCATGAGTCCTGCTCCTGAGTTTCATGCAATAGTTCTCGCACCTCGGTTATGGAAATGGCCGGCAACAGGCGCAAGAACAGCAACATCAGCGTCGCGAACAGTCCGAATGTCCCCAAGTACACCAACCAATCCCAAATAGTTGGATAGTACATCGCCCAGCTCGACGGCATATAGTCGCGATGCAGACTGAGCGAGATGATGACGAACCGCTCAATCCACATGCCGACATTAATTATCAAGGCGATGGCAAATAGGCACTGTGTCTGCCGGCGGAAGAAGGGGAACCAGAGCAACTGGGGCACAATGCAATTGCAGAAGACCAGGCCCCAGTAGATAGCACCATATGGCCCTACAAATCGATTCGTGTAGATATAACTGTCGTACGGCTCGTTCTTGTACCAAGCCATACTCGCGTCCATCAAGTATCCGTATGAGACCGTCATGCCAGCCACCAACATGACTTTCCCCATGACATCCAAGTGTTTAGCGGTGATGAGGTCTTGCAGACCATAGGCCCAGCGCATCGGGATGGCCAATACCAGCACCATGGCAAATCCACAGAAAATGGCGCCACCCACAAAGTAGGGTGGGAAAACTGTCGAGTGCCACGCGGAGACGATGCCCACCGAAAAGTCCCAACTGACGGTCGTATGCACCGACACAACCAGTGGCGTGGCGATGGCCGCCATGATCAGATACGACCGTTTGTAATGCACCCAATGCGCAGCCGAACCTCGCCACCCGAGCGCAAACACACCATAAGCTCGACGGACCCAGCGGTTGCTCGCGCGGTCGCGCATAGTCGCTAAATCAGGTATCAGACCGAGATACCAAAACATCAGCGACACGCTGCCATAAGTTGCCACCGCGAATACGTCCCACATCAGCGGACTGCGGAATTGTGGCCACATGTCGGTAGTGGCGGGATACGGAAACAGCCAATAGAAGAATTTGGGACGTCCCAAGTGCAGCAGTGGATATATCGCCGCGCAAGCCACTGCAAATAGTGTCATGGCCTCCGCGTAGCGATTGATGCTGGTCCGCCACTGCTGATGCAGCAGCAGCAGTATGGCAGAGATCAACGTTCCCGCGTGCCCGATGCCAATCCACCATACAAAGTTGACAATCGCAAAGCCCCAAGCGACCGGGATGTTGATACCCCATATCCCAACGCCATATATGAACAACCAACCAATCGACAGCAGCAGCACGTTCAGTAACGTGATGGCCATGAGCAGCCCCACCATCCAGCCGCGATAGATGGGTCGCTTCAGTACCACATCTGAGATCTGTCCGGTGACCGATTCGTGTGTAGCATCATCGGGCATCCAGTCGCTCATCGGCCGGTCTCCTTGGGGTTGGTGACCTGGGCCAAGTACGTGGTGCGCGGCTTGGTGTTCAGTTCTTCCAGTAGTCCATAGTTCAGCGGATGATCGTGTGTGTGACTCACAAGGCTTTGAGGATCGTTCAAATCGCCGAAGCGAATCGCCTGCGCAGGACAGGCTGCTTGGCAAGCGGTCTTGATGTCGCCGTCGCGAATAGGCCGATTCTCAAGCTGCGCCGCCGTGCGCGCCGCCTCAATTCTTTGGACGCAGTAGGTACACTTCTCCATCACGCCCCGTTCGCGAATGGTCACTTCTGGATTGGGAAGCAAGTGCAGGGTGGGGTCATTGATGAAGCTATCGGAGTAGTCCAAGAAGTTGAAACGGCGCACTTTGTAGGGACAATTGTTGCTGCAATACCGCGTGCCCACACAACGGTTGTAGACCATCTGATTCAGCCCCTCATCGCTGTGATTTGTGGCTGCTACTGGACAGACCACTTCACACGGCGCGCGTTCGCAGTGCATGCACGTCACCGGTTGATTGAGCGTCTGCTCGGGCGCGTCCGATGAACCTGCGTGATACGTGTCAACGCGGATCCAGTGCATGTGCCGATTCTTGGCTACTTGGTCACGCCCGACGACGGGGACGTTGTTCTCAGCCTGGCAAGCGATCACACAGGCGGAACACCCCACGCAGGCAGTCAAGTCGATGGTCATGCCCCATTTGTGACCGTCGTACGCCCACTCGGGATAAAAACTAGCGTCGGGGGCTGGATTGGGCGGATGTGCAAAAGGTGCCTCTGGCTGTGCGAGCAACTCCCCAAGCGATCCGGCCCGCGCCAAGTGTCGGCCTTCCATCGTTTGGAAATGTTGAGTAGTGACGACAGCGCGATTGCGTCCGACTTTTGTTACTGGTAGGTCAGCGCGGATAGTGGTGGCTCGTTTGACGACCAGCGGCCCGACATCCCAGCCCGTCTCCTGGCCAACTCGCCCAACGGTCGTACGGCCGTAGCCCTTGAACACTGTCAAGCAATCCGGCGCGTGTCCAGGTGCGATCCAGACGGGAAGCTCGACGCGTTCTACAGCATCGCCGAGTGACAGCATGTCCCCGTTTTTGAGACTCAGTTGCTGAGCATCGCGGGGTGAAATCCAAGCTGCGTTGTCCCACACGGTGTGTGTCAGCGGTTTGGGCAATTCTTGCAGCCAACCGTTGTTGGCGAAGCGGCCATCCCACACTGTCGGATCGGGTTTGATGATGATTTCAAAGAGAGTAGGAGAGTTGGGGGCGATAGTCTTGGCGACTTCCGCTACGGATTTACTGGGGTCGAAAGTCTTGGCGACTTCCGGTACGGGCTCGACGATGTCCGATTTTGTGCCAGCGATCACGCCGTCTGCCAGCGCAGTCTGCCAGCGCGCGTCGCGGTCGCTGTCTCCAAGTTCGTTTGTCCAGGTCTTGCGCACGGCTTGATAGCCTGACTGAGCATCCCCGCACAGTTGAGCAAGCACTTCAATGTCCGACAGGCTTTCGTGCAGGGGAACGATCAGCGGCTGGACGATACTGGCCGTTCCATCTAGCGCCCGAGCATCGCCCCAAGCCTCAAGGAAATGAGACCGCGGAATGAGCCAACTGCACAGCGCTGATGTTTCGCTGGGAGCATTGGTTACGGCGAGCGACAGCCCCACCGACTTCAGAGCATGTGCGAAGTCGATATCTCCAGGCGCATCGTAGACTGGATTGCCCCCCAGAATCAGCAGCGACTGCACTTTTTTGGCTTCCAT
>CAKQNH010000504.1 GCA_934255105.1 uncultured Pirellulaceae bacterium | reverse complement strand
GCGTAGCGCTGGCCGCTCTAGGAACACTGACAGCCTTGTTCATTCGTAAGGTTCCGGCGGCTCAACCTGAGCTGCACCTGACGGCCGATTGTTTTGCGATCAGCCGAGATGTCTCCGCTATGCTCAAAGCCGACCGCGTTCTACTGGGCGCCCTGTTGGTGTCGAGCGTTTTTTGGTTGATCTCTGGGCTGGCCGTGCCGACAGTCAATCGCCTGGGACTGGATCTGCTGCAGAAGGACGCGACGCTTACGAGTCTGTTGACTGCATCGATCGCCTTGGGCATTATGCCGGGTGCGTTATTCGCTGGTTTTCTATGTCGCAAAGGCTACGGAGATTTGTCGGTCTCGCTCGGGCTGTGGGGTATGCTCGCGTCGCTGGTCGCATTGGGGATGTGGACCGGCGGAGGTCAGCATATGCTGGGCTACTATGGCAGTCTGGCGGCGTTGGTCTCGATGGGGGTGTTTGCAGCTATCTTCGCCATCCCCATTCAAGTTTTCTTGCAGGAGCGGCCCCCTGCAAAGTTGAAGGGGCGCATGATCGCTACGATGAACCAAGCCAACTTTTTAGGGATTCTGATTTCGGGGCCGCTATATCAACTGTTCGAATGGACTTCTCGCTTGGCTGGCTGGCCGATCTGCAGCGTGTTCTTGATGATGGGCTTGCTGGTGTTGCCGTTGGCTGCGTTTTATCGATTGAAAACGGCGGATGTTTAGTGCCGTCGCCTGCGCAAGCCGCGACTGAGGATTGGTTAGCGCTGTGGTGCATCAGAGGCGCATGTATTGACCAAACAACCCGTGCACTGCGGCTTGTTGCGGCTCGGCGTTAAAAGATTTCGGCAAAGCCTCAAAACGTGTTGCATTAAACGTGTCGCATTGAACGTGTTGCATTAAACGTGTCGCATTAAACGTGTCGCATTAAACGCGTCGCATTAAACGCGTCGCATTTAAGCGCGTTGTCCCAAACTGCGTTACAAGCCAGCCACAGCTACTTGCGTCGCAAGCGCCATTGCACCGGCAGTCGCAGCAGGGCAGGGGAGTGGGGGTGGCCGCAGGCGACAATAAAAACTTTCAACAGCCGCAGGGGATAGCGCCGCAGCAGCCAAGCGAACTTCGCCGCTGCCCACCAACCACCCTTGGAGCGGCGATCCCACATCAGATTCCCAAGATCCGATCCGCGATTGTTCAACTGATACATGTAATACGGCTCGAGCACTCGTCGCGGCACGCCCCGAGACTCGAACAGCTTCAGCAGTTCAGTAGCCCGCAACACAACCGTCAACGGGTGAAACGCAGCCCAACTGAACTGCTCTACGTGCATGGCGTAGATGCAGACCAACGGATCTCGCAAGGCGGCGACTGGCTTGTCGGTCAGATACTTGGCGATCAAGTAGGCCACGGGGTAGCTGGTACGGACCGACGTAAAGCTTGCGCCGGACAGCGGCTCGGGGAATTCCTCTCTCCACCAGCGAAGCCGTAGGATGGATGCGTACATGGCGGTAAAGTCTGCGCAGGGCCCTTCTAATAATTCGGTAAATGGTTGTCTTCCCTGCAGGCCTTGGCTGCGCAGTTGGGTTGGAGGGGTGGCGCATATCCCCCGCACCGCCTGTCGGGGCGTCGGTCGATCGGCGGCCGGGTAGTAGCCGACGTTGAGCGCTAGCAGTTCGATATCCGGCTCCCTCTGCAGCATGCCTAGCACTTGGTCCACTGCGCCCGCGGCCAACAAATCGTCATCCCCCAGGAGCCATACGAACTCACCTCGCGCTAAGCCACTGGGAGCAAAAGTGATATTGCCCAGCAGCCCAATATTCTCGCTGTTTCGATGGCGTCGAAAATGGAACTGCTCGGCATATCTGTCCAGCACAGTTCGTGTATCGTCTGTGGAGGCATTGTCCGACACGACCACTTCGACAAGCTCGGGCCAGCGCTCGGTCTGGGGAAGCAGGCTAGCCAAGCAAACTTCCAAGAAGGCTGCGCGATTGAAGGTCGGAATGCAGATCGAAAGCAGCGGCCTCGCGTCGGACGTCATTGCGTGAGATAGAATTCAGAGTGGGAGAGTGCGAGAGCTGAAAAGCCAATTATAGCAACTGATCGGCGGAGCGATCAACGACTGACGCCAGCCCATGGCTTTCTCCACTAGAGTCGCATCGATCAATTCATACATTCCACCTTGGCGATTCAAGCGCATCAAGTCCTCGATGGTCGCATGTCCCGGCGTTGGATCCACGCAAACTCGTTCGACGGGTATGCCCCCCAAGTCGTTTAGCATTTCGGAAAAGCTCGTTGCCACAGCCGCGTCTGCGTTCACAAATAATTCCCAACTCAAGCGATGGAAATGCTCGCGAAATAGAAATAGCAGCCTTGATTGTACCACAAGCGATAGCGCTCACACGACAACTGGTAGCGCTCTCTGCCATCGCTCCACAAAAAGAGCTGCCGGTAGGACTCCCAAGGAAGATTCACGCACACAGTACTGGATGGACGGGATGAACCCAGCGACGACCGTTAGCTAGCATCTCAAGCTCGCCCTCGATCTGAGTTCGTGTCCCTGGTCGCTCGCGTGCCTGTGAACGTTCTTTGCAGTTGACCGAGTTACCGAATGCAAAGTTGGCAAAATCACTGGAACGTTCGGTCGGGAAACGCAGCAAGAACCGTGGGGAGCGAGGTGGCGTTCTCAAAACCGCATTCAGCGGCAATCCTTTGCTGAATAACTGATCGCTGCATAGTTAGACCTGTCGCGATAATTACACAGAAGCTGTGACCAAACTTGTCACGGCAAACTAAACAATGTAGGTAGAGGGATGCGATATAATCCCGTAAGCACGCACATGCGTAACTTGGAGACCACCGATGAACGTCAACTCGAAAATTGAATGGACAGATACGACATGGAATCCAGTTCGAGGTTGCACGAAGATCAGCGCCGGTTGCAAACATTGTTATGCAGAAACTTTTGCAGAGAGATTCCGGGGCGTACCAGGTAACCCATTTGAGTTTGGTTTTGATTTGCGGCTCGTTCCGCATAAGCTAGGTGAACCACTGAGGTGGACAAAACCGCAGATGGTATTCGTCAATTCAATGAGTGATCTTTTCCATGACAAGGTTCCTGACGACTACATCCTGCAGGTCACAAAAGTGATGGTGGCGGCGGATTGGCATGTTTACCAGATACTAACGAAGCGCACGAGTCGGATGCGCGATCTGCTGCGGTCAAAACTTGCGTTCGCCGCAAATTACAATCACCTTTGGTGGGGTACTAGCGTCGAAAACAAGAAGTCGGGTGTACCTCAGTGCCCGCAAAAGCATCTACGAAGTAGGTTGTGAAATAGCTTGCCCGCTCATTTCCGTGAAAAATGGTCGTGTAGGCTTGTAAGTACTTGCGAACCCGCTCAAGCTTCTCTTGCGTCCAATCGCCGCCAAAAACGTGTTCATCCATCCAAGCAAGCTCCTTCGGGAAATTAGTGAAACAATGTCTAATAGGCTGCGGATGTTGCCCTCCGAAGGCTCGCCTGCTTGGGACGCCGTGGGTCCAAAGCGTGGAGCATTTTTGCCTGTTCCAGCAAGTCATTCGGCAAGCTCATTGTTGTTGCTCTTGCCGTCGTTGATATTCTGTCGCCTCGTCCTCCGCGTTTTCCTCAGCCTCACGCAAATCCGCTCGGGTCAGCGTTCGCATGTAAGCAAATTCTTCGATGCCCGCATCTCGAAGTGCTTGCCTAATGGTCGTTTCGATCCGACGAGTCAACTCGCGAGTACGATCGGAACTCGATGTGTTGTCGGGAATGATGACAGTGATTTCGTAGGCGTCATCGCCAACGTGATCCACAATCGGCTGCCACTCGATGGCGTCCACTTTTGGAACAGGCGGCAATTTCAGTTTTTTTAAGTCAAGCACGGCACTGAGCGATCGATGCATCGTGTATCTCCCTGTTTTTGAACTCCCTATTATACGCGAATGCGATTTGGGCGTCTGCATGCGAGGTAAATCCCTAAATCGCCGCCTGGGGTTAATTCGATTCTGAGCCATCTTTCTTTGGTATGCAGTAACTGCGCGGTGCTTGTTATGAGCCTACGAGCGCCTAGAATTACGGGCCTCTAGAATGCGGTGGCTGACGATAACGGCGGGCATGCTTGGCCGTCTGGGATAAGGAAAAATGCACACGTGAAAACTATGATTTTGTGCGGGGGACTCGGCACGCGCATGCGCGAGGAGACGGAGTATCGCCCTAAGCCGCTGGTAGAAATCGGGGGACATCCGATCCTGTGGCACATCATGAAGATCTATGCGGCTGCCGGATTCCGCGATTTCGTGTTATGCCTGGGGTATCGCGGATCGATGATCAAAGATTATTTCCTGAGCTACGAAGCGATGAACAATGATTTCACGCTTCGACTCGGAGCATCGGCAGATCCGCAAACGCCGGCCATCGAGTTCCACGGGGCCCATCAAGAGCAAGAGTTTTGCGTGACGCTGGCCGAAACGGGCTTGCAGACGCAGACCGGCGGGCGTGTAC
>CAKQNH010000503.1 GCA_934255105.1 uncultured Pirellulaceae bacterium | reverse complement strand
ATAGCTCGATCGCCCGTTCCAGGTCGGCCTGCTCAAGGTAATTCTCCGGTTTGAGCCCAGGCCACAATAGCCGTCGTGAGGCCTCGTTGACAAATCGGATCAGCGGCAAAAAGACATCGATCATCCGCAGGGCCACGGCCAGCGGCCAAGCCACCAACTGCACGACCATGACCGGGTTGAGGATCGCCAAACTCTTGGGCAGGAACTCGCCAAACACGATGATCAGCAACAGGGCCATGATGGTCACCAGCGTGCTGTGCGCGGTGGCTGGCAATTCCAGAGCGGCACGCGAGGCCAGTGAGAAGAACAGCAAATTGATAGCCAGATTCCAAAACAGAATCCCCATCAACAAACGTTCGCTGCGCTGCGAAAGTCGGTAGGCGACGCGCGCGGCGGCCGACCCCGACGCCAAGGAGCGTCGCTGGCTGAGCGTCAACGAAAAGTAGGCCGCTTCACTGGCCGAGAAAAAACTGCTGAGCAACAGCAGTACCAGCATGCCGGGGAAATATGCCCACAGGCTGGCGAGGGATTGCAACATACCTAGCCTTCTTCATCCGCCATACGTGACCGCCCCATGGCAAAGTCGAACTCGCTGAGCGCCGGCACAATCATGGCCGTGGTGGCAAATCCATAGGCGGCAATAATCACCGAAAAGACCACCAACTCTTGCCCTCGCAGGATGAAACTAGTAATTGCAAAAAAGGTCAGAAACGGTAGGCCAAACGCCGCCAGCGCTATGGCTGGGCTTGGATTGCGACTCCCCAGGGCCACGAACAGCCCTGTCCCACCTCCCAAAATAATCGCTAAAAACGGCGGCAACTGTCGCGCGAAGGAACCACGGAAACTCATCATGATCATCATGCACGTGGCGATCCCTAGGAATAAGAAAAAGAGCGTCCCCAGGCTGGTCCCAATCGCCGTGCGCGACTGGCTGTAATTCATGCCACAATGAATCCCCAGCATGGCAGAAAAGATGTTCATCACCAACAACCCGCCAACCGTGAATCCAAAGTTCTCAGTTGTCAGCCCTCCCTGCCACCACAGATAGGCCGTCAAGGCGATCGGCAACAGCACCATTTCTTTGGTGACATACAGCACGCCGAGCAGTTTCCCCAATAAAAACTGCACCGGTGTAATTTGCGTCGCCAACAGCAAATCCAAAGCTTGGCCATCGCGTTCATTGGTGATGGCATTGACCGCCAAGGCGTTGATCATCACAAATGAAACGGCGAAAAATGGGATCAAAATCCGCGCCGAAACGGGTATCAGTTCATCCGTCAGGCGGCTCCGCTGCAGCGCCGCACCGCTGGACACAGACCAGTACACCCCCAATACGGCCATCGAGAACAAGGCAATATACGCCAAGCGAATCATCAGTAGCTTGCGCCCATAGGCCCAGGTGCGCACCTCGCGCCAGAGCACGGGGTTGTTCCACATGGGTCGCGGAGCGCGTACCTTCCACGATCGATCTGCGTGTTGGCTGCCACTGGCGACCGCATAGTTCTCATCCGGTTCTGAAGCTTGTGGCCTGACTTGTTGCGAAGGGTTCCACGCCCGTAGACGCCATACCGCAATTGCAGAGAAAACCACGGTCGCTGCTATACCCAGCAATGAATAGCCGGCGGCAACGCCACCGGGTAAAAAGCTCCAGGTCCGCGAGGGAAGCGGTTGGCATACTCCCCACAAAGCCCGCAGTGGACTCAACAGTTCTGCCCACCTTGGATCGATACCTCGCATCGCATCGGCGGCAATGGCTTCACAAAATACTAACCAGCCCACGATGGCCAGCAGGGTGATCGCCAGAGTTTGAAAGGTTTTGTCGCGCCAAAAGGCGATCATGTTGGCCAACCCGCCCGTCCAGGCAGCCGTGACGGCAATGATGGCCGTGGCGGAAAAGACCTGCACTACGCTGACGCCCCCCATAACGGCAATCAATAGCAGGAGCGGCAGCGCCGACAGTACTAGGTTGGCCACGCCAACCAAGGTGGCCATCAGCTTGCCTAGCACAATCTCCGAGCTGGAAAGTCGGGTGAGCAACAGCAGGATCAAAGTTCGCCGGTCTTTCTCCTGCGACACATTGCTGGCGGCCGCGACGGCCGACAGGAACAAGATGACGATCAGCTCCAGCGGCACGACAAGCTGGAAGACCAACCCACCGAACATGGCCAAATCACCCAGATTGCGCACGTGCTGGATACCCGCCATCAAAGCCCAAGCGGTACAAACCAGACTAAACAGCATCAGCACAAAAACCACGCGCTGAACATAGAATCGCAATCGCCGTGGAGCCACCCTCCACTCACGAGCGAGAATCGGTCCAAACATAAAACCATTGGCCTCCAGCGGTACAACCTAGCGCGAATCTCCAGATTAGTTCGATTCTAACGCTTACACCAGATGCGGAGTACGGTGCGACAGGTAATTTTACTGTTTAGAGCTCTTCTTCAGCACCATAAGCGACCTAGGCTTTGGTAGCAACTCGTCCCAGTAGATGAATTCGGCGGATATATCGGGAGTTTTTAAAGTGTTAAACATGTGGCATAAGGCGCAGAGGTTCCTGGCCAGCGAAGATGGTCCCACCGCCGTCGAATACGCTGTCATAGTTTCCTTGATCGCGGTCGCCTGCATAGCCAGTGTGAGAACTTTGGCCGATGCCACCGGAGCGAGCTTCAACAAGTCCGCCGCCGCGATCATAGGCACACCCTAAACTAGCAACATCGCCGTGCTACCATCGCGTTGAAGCAACCTGGGGAGAATGCCTGCCATAACCAAATTCGCCAAGATTTGGGACCATTGGTGTGGCATGGCCCAAAGCCTCGGCGATGCCCGCCGCGGTTTTTCCGTCGCAATCGCTACCATTCGTACCATCCGGTCCTTCTGACCTCTGGGCAAACGCAGCCGCACATTAATCTTGATGAACGCCACCGCCAATTGTCGAATCTAGAGCGGCGGCGAAACTAGCCATCAGTCGTCTGCGAGCATGAGGCGCTCGCCGTTTGCTTCGGAAACGGTGAAGCCACTTATGCTTCCATCTTGTATTGCTGTCCTGCTGGCTGCGCACTAGGTTCATTTCGAGGACTGTTATGTTTGGCACTCGCTGCGTACCTCGATGGTCAATCCACCTCCTATGCGCATGGTGCCTTGCCGCCGCTTCGCTCCATTTGCCTCTGACCATCGAGCTGCCCGCCTGCGGATCCGTCGCATCTATAGAGTGCTTGGCCACCCCGCCCATCGCTGCCTTCTCCGATACTGCAGTGGAAGCCACTTGCCAAAGCCCCCTCACAGTCGACTGGCACAGCAAGCACGTGGCGCATGCGTGCAACGGTCCCGCCGGCGCTAAGCCGCAGGCTACGTCGTGCAAGGCATTGTCGGAGAGTCGCCGCGGGCTCATGAATGACTCGCTGCTTGTGCTGGGAACTGGGCTGCGTTTGTGAACGCGCGCGATGGTGCCGGTCTGCTGCACCGCTCGACCCTTTAACAATCTATCCACCGTCGCTTCGCACTGGAATTCGCAATTGAGCGCCACTCGCCCGCACCAGACCAGCCCCAGAACGTTCTATCAGAGATGGAGCGTCGCCGTCGTCGCAGCCACCTTATGCTCGCTGCCAGTGGTGTTTTACTTTGCCGCTATAGCCGTGCAAAGCAATGTCAACCGCGTTGAGGACTGGCTTCCAAAGTCATTCCAAGAGACGGAGCATTTGGCGTGGTTCCGCAAAAATTTCGCCTCGGATCAGTTCATCATCGTCAGTTGGAAAGGCTGCCAACTGGGGAAAACACCGTCGCAGGCCACTGAAGCAACCGAGAACGAATCACTGTCCACCGCCGACGATCCACGCTTGGCGCGGCTGGCACAGTTGTTGGTCCCCCAGTCGCCAGATTCACAGTCGCCAGATTCACAGTCATTGGATTCACAGTCATTAGGCGCTCGGCCAGCCACCGACTCGCAGACGCCTGGCAGTGCAGCTTCTCCGTCTGACCTGTCCCATGCGCTCAGCCCCGAAGACGACGCGGCGCGCAGGAAATATTTCAAATCTGTCGTGACCGGCCGAGATTTGCTAGATCGGCTCACGCAGGCTCCGCTGAATTTGCCCCACGATGTAGCCGTCCATCGCTTGCAGGGGAGCATGATTGGCCCCGATGGCTCGCAAACCTGTTTGGTCGTAACACTCCACGCGGCCGCCCTGGGAGAGCTCAAACAATTGCTGGGCAGCGGACAGCATCGCATCTTCCGTCCCAATCTTCCGCCGGGACTCCTGCGTCGACTAATGGAGCAGGCGGATATTCCGCTGGCCGATGCCCACCTGGGCGGACCACCGGTGGACAATAGCGCCATCGACGAAGAGGGCGAGCGGACGCTAGTGCGCCTGGCCGGTCTGTCCGGCTTGCTTGGCCTGGGGCTGGCGTGGTGGTCGCTCCGCAGCATTCCACTGACACTGATTGTATTCTTCTGTGGCGTGATGAGCGCCGCCACCTCGCTAGCGATCGTTGGATTGTCAGGCCAAAACCTCGA
>CAKQNH010000502.1 GCA_934255105.1 uncultured Pirellulaceae bacterium | reverse complement strand
CCAATGGGATGGGTTTATCGCATCCTTGGCAGGCACCGTAGTCTCCCGCATTGATGCGCGCCAGCGCCTGGTCTACGTGCCTCAATTCCGTGCTCTCGACTTCCGCCATGCGGTTGGTAATCTCCTCACAACCCGAATCGAGTGCAAAGTCGGCCAGTTCTCCCGACGGCAGGTTCAATTCACGCAACGCAGTTAAGTCGCCTTTGAGTGCGGCCCGCAAGGCATCGCGTCGGGTGACCAGCACATTCTGCAGACTCTTGAGTGCCTCTTTACGCTCCATATCATTTACCTTTGCTTTCTAGATGAACATCATGATGAGTTTAAGTCGCGAAGCGGTGGCGATCGTTTTTATTACAAGCTGGAAGTTGGTTCGGTCTCCTTTCTGCAGGTTGCGAGGCAAACGTAGCGTGGGCTCACACGGACTGACTGAGCGAGCGCTGCGATGACGAGCTAGTTCTCCGCGCGGGAGGTGCCGCGGTGGCTGTATTCAATGAGCTGGAAGCAGCAGGGGGAGCTGCGGGGCGCTTCCAAGTGGCTCGGCCCTTGAGCTCCGCCTTGGCATTGTAGATATCAGCAATCAAGGTCTCGTAGCCTTGAACCATGCTCTGCAGACTCCAGTGGTCGCGCACGAGCACTCGTCCAGCCCGACCAAGGCGGGCAGCCCGCCGAGGATCCTGCAAAACGCCAAGTATGGCGGCGGCTGTATCTACCCATCGCAGCGGTTGGGTAAGTATGCCAGTTTTACCGTCGATGACGGTTTCCGAGATTGAACCGACATTGGGGGCGATCACTGGCACACAGCACGACAGCGCTTCCAGGATCGAGACCGGGTTGGCTTCATTGCGACTGGTCAAACAAAACAGATCCAAGCCAGCCAAGATCCGCTCGGTATCGCTGCGATTACCCAGCAGGTGGAAATGGGATCGATGGCGGCAGTCGGCCAGATTTGCTTCAATCGTCTGCCGTTCACTCCCTTCGCCCACGATGACGAAGTGCGTGTGGGGGTAGTGTCGCAAAATTTCGCGGGCCGCTTGGATGAACTGCGGATGGTTCTTTTCGGGCCGCAGCGCCGCGACGATACCCACTACCTGCGCATCGTCGGCAATCCCCAACTCGGATCGCAACCACGCTCGCTGGGCATGGTTGGGGCGAAAGCGATTGATATCAACGCCGTTAGGAATCGTGAACACGCGCTCGGCCGGGAATCGCTCGTGCTGAGCCAGATATTCCGCGTGAGGCTGAGCCACCGCGATAAAGCCATCGGTCAGTGGGGTCAACCATCGATTGAGTCGCCCCACTCCGTCAGGCCAACCTGTAGAATGCAACGCACTGCAGACGACCGGAACCCCGATCAACTTAGCCGCCAGCCGCCCCCAAAACATTTTGTCGCCCGCCCCAACCGTAATGACCGCATCGGTCTTCCCTCGGCGTAGCAGATATGCCAAGCGAGGCAGGATGCTAACGTCCCATTTGGAGGGGAGCAAGTTGGCATATACGGGGATCTCGGCAGCTAATTCGAGTCCTAGCTGGCCCGGTTCCTTTAAGCAGATCACCTCGGGGGAAAACGCGGTGTGGTCCATATGGCGAATCAAATTCACCAGTAGCGTCTCAGCTCCTCCTATCGGCATGCTGGTGATAACAAACTTAACGTTAAGCTTGCGAGCGATGCTCGGTGGCGATATCGAGGTGGGTGCGGCAGCCATGGTAGTCCTGGTTAGCAATAATGCGGTTGGTGGGCGTGAAGCGTGTCGGCGTCCTGCAGCGGGGCGTTACCCATGCTGGCGATGTCGCTACCACAGGGAGTGAATCTATTGGTACCGTCTACAGTGGGTGTCACCTGCGCATCGGCAAACGGAAAATCCACCCGCCGGTGCAACTTGCGAGGATCGTAAGTCAACCAATTCTTGAGCCTCTCCAGCCCAGGGTCTGCATGAATGCGACGCAGATGAAAACTGTTTGCAGCGGGCCAATTCCACTCGCCATAGGCCGAGCAAAAGCCAGCTAAGCCGGCACGCGCCACAGCATCGATGGCCGCCTGCGTAAAGCTCTGTGGCTGGCCGAACGGGAAGGCGAAGTAACGCACTCGCCGCCCTAGCCAGTCCTGCAGATCGCAGACGCTACCATGCACCTCTGCTTCGATACGGGCCGCGTCATAGAGCTTGCCCAAATCGGGATGTGTCCGCGTATGCGCAGCGACCTCGATCCCCTGTTCAGAGAACTCGCGCAGTTGCGCAATAGTGTTGGGGGCCAGCGGCGTACCCGCCGCCACATCGTGTGGGAAGCTAGTTCCAGTTCGAACAAATTCTGTCGACACAAAATAGGTGGCTGGCAGCTTGCGGCGCACCAGTTCGGCAATCGCAAAATCGGCATTTTCGGCGTAGCCATCATCAAAGGTAAGGCACACCGTCGGCAGGTGACAGACGCCCGACTGCAACCGCCGCTGAGCTTCTGCAAGGTCGACAATATCAAAGTTCTGTTGAAGCCAGTCGAGCTGGCGCGCAAAGTCCCGACAGCTCATCGTCCAAGCGTTAGGGTGGCTGTCGGCGATGCGATGATAAAACAGAATCCCCACTGGGAACTGCCCAGTGCGCTGCATTGCAGCGAGCAAACGCTGCCGCTGAAATCGAGTTGTTTGGCGATAGAGCCAGACCAATTGCTCTTTCATAGCGTCGCCTTTGTTTAGGACTGCATTTCTAAAAACGAACAAATCTTGGGCTAGTTTTCTTGAGCACAGAGCCACTGTGGCAGATGCCAAGCGCACTTGAAGTGTGTCTCGCAAAGCTCTAACAGGCAGGCGCAGGGCGTAGAAGAAGTGTGAGCTTGTTCGCTCTGCGCGGAAATGTAACGTTTGAACCAGTTGTGACGCGCGGCAGTGGCTGGCGAGTCAAAACCAGTCAGCGCGACCCGCGTAGGGACGTAATGACAAGCTACTGTTTAGGGTCAGGCTCATATCCCACGACTTGCACGCCCGAGAAACTTGCGATGCCGTTTCTAATCACTGCGATTGCTCTACCGCTACTCCTCTGGGGCGCGATATCGATTGCGCGCGGTTCGCTGTTTGTATTGGTAGCCTTGTTCTTTGTAGCGACGTGCGTCTTCCCCGCCGAGTTCTTTGCGCTCGACATGGGAGGCCTGACCTGGACGCTCGACCGCCTGTGTTTAATTGGCATCGCTATTCAGTTGGTCTTGCGCTGGCGGCGCGGCGAACTGCAGATCCAGCGTCTGGAATCGCTAGATGTGGCGATGGGGTTGTTTCTACTATGGCTGATCGCGCGCACCATTACTCAACCGCTGGGTTCCGTCCTCCCCGGACAACCCGCCACCCTAATGCACCTAGTCAACGGCTACTTGATCCCATTTTTTCTGTACGCAGCCCTGCGCACCAGTTCTCTTCAGCCAGAGAAACTGAAATGGCCACTGGCCTTGCTAATTGGACTGGGCGTTTACTTAGGAGCTACCGCCGTATTAGAAATGGCCAAACTCTGGGGACTCGTCTTTCCGCGATTCATCGGTGATCCTGCACTGGGCATCCACTTCGGGCGAGCGCGCGGGCCGATGTTGCAATCAGTCCGTTTGGGAATCGCTCTGTTGGGCTGCTTGGTCCCGTTGATCGTGTATACGGTATGGTTGCACCCGCTGAAACGTTGGAGCTGGGCCCTCTTCCTGTCGCTGTCCCCGGTAATCGGACTGGGTATCATGCTCACCTTGACGCGCAGCGTGTGGATGGGCTTAGGCCTAGTCATCGCCGTGCTCACTGGGTTATGCCTGCACGGAATCCCACGCCGCGCGGCCGTCGTCGGAATGCTCTTTGCCAGCCTGGCCATCGTGATCGTTAAAGGGCCAGACTTGATAGCGTTTAAACGCGAGTACTCCGCCGCCGAAACGCGCGAGAGCACCTATATGCGAGCTGCGTTCGCATACGTCTCGTTGGAAATGTTCAAGGACCGCCCGGTGATGGGCTTTGGCTTCAACCAGTTCCAGGTCTACAACCGTCCCTATTTGGCAGACCGTTCGACCGACATTCGCCTAGAATCGATTCGCGGATATGTACACCACAACAGTTTCTTGAGCGTGTTGGTCGACTTGGGCGTAATCGGATTCGGGCTATATGCCTTCGTTGCACTGGCAGCCGGAGTGCAGTGCTACGTGCTGTGGCAGGCTCGGCAAGCCCCACAATGGGCGCGCGGCCTAACGCTGGTCGCTATTTGCATTGCCGGTGTACATGCCATCCAAATGGCCTTCCACGAAGTCTCATTCTCCACGATCGAAAATAGCTTTCTGTTCGCCGCGTTGGGGCTAGTGGTCGCTGCCAAGCAGCAATTCTGTACGCAGCCCAGACCGCTTAATGCCCAGGCTGCTGCCCAATCTGGCGTTTGCGCAGAGCCTGACGCCGGTTATGCTTAGTGCCGCTCAATGAGCACCGCGCGGAGAATAAGTATCGCAACAATCGCAACCCGCAGCGCCTGCAACGAAGGAGAAGCGCTGTCCCGTTCCTTGTTGACGCTGCGGTTTACGAAAAAAGGAAGCGACTGTGA
>CAKQNH010000501.1 GCA_934255105.1 uncultured Pirellulaceae bacterium | reverse complement strand
CCGATGAGCAGCCGGCGGCCGAGAAGCCAGCCACCGACAGCGCACCACCGGAAGCCTGATCCAGCACCTTTTTTTTCACAATCGCGTCCCACGATGATACAATTATTTCGGGTCAACCGAACTTCAATAGTAATAGGAGCCTAGCTATGAGCGCTGTAGCAACACGGCCAGTAGAGTCACAACCTGACGACCAACGCCACAACCCCGACAACTTCCTGTATTACTCGAAGGGGTTCTTGAGTTGGGCGATGACGCTCGACCACAAACGCATCGGTCTGATGTATTTGGCTGCCGTTATGGGGTCCTTTTTCGTGGGAGGTGTACTAGCGCTAGTACTTCGTACCGAGTTGCTGACACCGACACAATGGTTCCTGACACCACAGCAATACAACCAAGTTTTCACGCTGCACGGCGCGATCATGGTATTTCTGTTTATCATTCCCAGCGTACCTGCCGCTCTGGGGAATTTCTTAGTACCGGTTATGTTGGGTGCCAAAGACGTGGCTTTCCCACGTCTGAACCTTAGTAGCTTGTATCTGTGGATCGGTGGCGCGATTTTCTTTCTGGCCGCTTTGCTGTACACGGGATTGGATACGGGCTGGACGTTTTACACGCCGTATAGCAGCACCTCGCGCGGCCCCGTGGTGGCGGCTACCATGGGTGTGTTCATCCTGGGTTTTAGCTCGATCTTTACCGGCCTGAACTTCATCGTGACAATCAACACCATGCGTCCACCAGGGATGACTTGGTTCAAAATGCCGCTCTTCCTATGGTCGATCTACGCGACGGCGATTATTCAAGTCCTGGCCACGCCGGTATTGGGTATCACCATGTTGCTGCTGGCCGCAGAAAACGTGTTTCATATCGGCATTTTCGATCCGAAGTACAATGGCGACCCGGTAACCTACCAGCATTTCTTCTGGTTCTACTCGCACCCCGCCGTCTACATCATGGTCTTGCCCGGCATGGGCGTGATCTCCGAATTAATAAGCGTACACAGCCACAAGTCGATCTTTGGATACCGCTTCATCGCCTACAGCTCGATCGCGATCGCGTTGTTCGGGTTCTTGGTGTGGGGTCACCACATGTTCACCAGCGGTATGTCCCCCGCGATCACCATTATCTTTAGTGCGTTGACATTTAGTGTGTCGATTCCGTCGGCCGTCAAGATTTTCAACTGGTTGGCTACGATGTACAAAGGTACCGTGCAGCTCAACACGCCGATGTGCTATGCCTTGAGCTTCATCTTCCTGTTCGCCATCGGTGGCTTGACCGGACTTTGGCTCGGTGCTCTATCGGTCGACCGGGTGCTGCATGACACCTACTTTGTAGTGTCTCACTTCCACTACGTCGCGGTCGGCGGCACACTGGTCGCCTTCCTGGGAGGTATCTACCATTGGTGGCCCAAGATGACTGGCAAAACGTACGACGATTTGTGGGGACGCATCTCGTGCCTGTTCATCTTCCTAGGCTTTAACATAACCTTCCTACCTCAGTTCGTGTTGGGCAGCCGTGGCATGCCACGACGCTACGCTCACTACGTGCCCGAGTTCCAGGCTTTGCACCAGTGGTCGACCTATGGCGCTTATGTACTGGGCTTCGGGTTGATCATCGCCCTGGGCGTACTTATTCACTCGCTGCTCCGCGGAAAACAAGCCCCCGCCAATCCATGGGGTGGTGCTACACTCGAATGGCAATGCTCGTCGCCTCCGCCGTTCTATAACTTTATCGCTCCTCCGACAGTCAACGACCCCTACGATTACACACCGCTTGAGTTCCGCGGTGAAGATCTCGGTTGGGAGTACGTTCGTCCATCCCAGTCGCCGGTTCCGCCCGGCCAAACCGCACCCGTTAAGAGCTAAGCATTCCGAATGGCAAACGACACGGCAACCTTGGATCCTGCGCACGCTCATGCGCACAACGCTGGCGAACCTGGGCAGGAGCACCTGCCCTTCATGGCGCACCATTTCGACAGCCCTCAGCAGCAGTTCGATGCTGGCAAGCTGGGCATATGGATTTTTCTGGTAACAGAAGTGCTATTTTTTAGTGGCATGTTCTGCGCCTATGCGCTGTACCGCAGTCTGCACCCCGAGGTATGGACCTTTGCCAGCCAGTTTCTGAATACGACGCTGGGTGCGGTCAACACGTGCGTGCTGCTATTCAGCAGCCTGACGATGGCCTGGGCAGTTCGCTGCGCACAGTTGCGGCAACGTGGCGGCCTAGTCCTGTGCTTGGCAATTACGCTGGCCTGCGCCTCCCTGTTTCTCGGAGTCAAAGCGGTCGAATACACTCACAAATGGGATTTGGGGATATTTACCGCGGGTTTCTACGAGTCGCAGTTCCTGCCCGAAAACCCGCACACGGGTCTGTCTTCGTGGCTGGTTCGGCTGTGCATTGTGCCTGGCATCCTCGCTGTTGGTTGCGCTGTATGGTTTGCCTACACCATGCTCACGCGTCAGAGACGCGTGAGTGAAATCTCCGGAGCCCTGCTGGCCACCGCGTTGAGCTTTTTTCTGGGAGTCTTCCTAGGGGTTGGTATAGAGAATGCGGCGCACGAAGCGCACGCTGCTGAAGCACACGGCGTCGTCGAAGAGGTTGTCGAGGAGGTCGTAGCGGACGCCAATGCCAACACCGAAGCGGATGAGCCAGCCGAGGCAATGCACGTCGTGGCAGCAACCGCACCCACGGTGACCCATAGCACACTGCTTGAACCGGCAGTTCGCGCGCCGGGCGATCCGCTCCCTGAGCAAATTGACCAAGCCGGAGGAGCGGGATTGTTTTTTAGCATCTACTACTGCATGACCGGCGTACACGCCATTCACATCTTGATTGGCATGGGCGTACTGGTGTGGTTGCTGGTCCGCGCCACCAAGAATCAGTTCAACGATCAGTACTACGGTCCGATCGACTACTTCGGCCTGTATTGGCACTTGGTCGACTTGATCTGGATTTACCTCTTCCCGCTGTTGTACTTGATCAGGTAGCGATGGGGACTGAGAGATTCGCGGTCCAATTCATTTTGCAACATCTTTTTTCTTCGGTAGTCAACGTTTATGTCCGATCACGCAGCTCACAGCCAAGACGTTCAGCATTTCGCCCATCCAGCGCCTGTGTGGCAATTGCTGACGGTGTTTTTTGCACTGGTCGGCCTGACGTTCCTCACCGTCTACCAAGCAACGCTCGACACGGGCGATCTGGAGTTGATTCTGTCGTTGTTCATTGCCACCATCAAAGCCGCTTTGGTGATGCTATTCTTCATGCACATGCTGCACGACAAGCCGATCAACATCATTATTTTTCTGAGTGCCTTCGTGTTTGTGGCCCTGTTCATTAGCTTTACGATGATGGACGTCCATGGCTATCGAGACAGCGTTGAACTCAAGAACGTCGACTCGCCGCGCGCCGTAGTCGCTCCAGTAGAGTAGACGGCGATATCGACGGCGCAGTACTGCTATCTGCTAATGTTCCTTGCGATTGTCGCACTGATTGCCAAGTGCGCATTTTTTCTAACGATCTCCCCAATGATCGGATATACCTGCGTCCTCACGATAGAATGGTTTGATGCTAGCTGCGGTAACGCATATTAGCGGCCAAGCCAGGTCAGCCCTTAGCCGTGGGTGTCAACCCACGGATTAGCTTGGCGACTCATGCGTCTGCGAAATCAATTCAGACAAAACTATCGGGGGAGGATACGATGAGCGAGCAACGATCAACGGTCGAGACGATTTTGCGAATTCCTGGCAAGTGGAGTGGTCCCGAAGACTTGTTTTCACGCTTGCCCGACGGCGTTCGCATCGAGGGGCGAAACTTGGTATTGCCTAACGGAGTCGAGATCGAGTGTAGGCTTCTGCCCAGAGACAATCAATTTGCGAAGGTGTTTCGCGAATCGTGCCGCCGCCCTGCCTTGCCGCAGGAGCTGGCGATTGTGGACGCCTACAGTGTCAATGTGTGCCTCGCCGGCCCTGGCGGATCGCTCGACGCCGCCCGGACGATTATGCAAGCCGGTGCGGCCATCTTGCAAGCTGGCGGCGGTGGCGTGTTCATCGATAACAGCGGGCTGTCCCATGGCGCGCGTGCCTGGTTGGAAATGGCTGAGGCAGGCGACGCAGACGCGGTGAGCTATGCCTTCGTCGGAATTATTCGCGGACGGATGGAAGTTTGGACGATGGGCATGCACATCCTCGGCAAGCCCGATTTGATCATGCCGCGCGCCGACGCAGATGCCGATCAAGACGCTATTATCGAAACGCTGCGATATGTTAGTGCGGGCGAAAGCCCGATCGACGATGGCCACATACTAGCTGACGAACATGGCCCGCGCTACCAAATCCGCACCGCTCGCGATGATCAATTCGATTCCAACAGCCCCATGCACAATCCCTTCGGACGCCTAAAGCTAGTCAGCTACCGCTCGATTGCGGAACAGAATTGAGCTACTCGAACATCGCACCGCCATGCTTGTGTTTTGGTTCAACGGTAAATGGAAACGGCCGTGCATTGAGTTAGCGAGTTGAGTAAGGCTTCCGTGCGTTATTTT
>CAKQNH010000500.1 GCA_934255105.1 uncultured Pirellulaceae bacterium | reverse complement strand
ATTGCGAGTGAAAAACTCAGTGATGTCCGATATTTTCTCCGGCGCTAGAACGCGCGCGATATCCAATCGGCCTGCAGCGACATGAAAGGCCAAATGTCCCTCGATGGTCCCGCGAGCCAAGCTGCGCAGGCTAGCGATATCTTTGATCGATTTGCCCGCTTCAAACATTTCAAGGCTAATGAATTTGGTGTCCGGCGATGGCGGCCTCGGTGCGTCAGGGGTTGAGCCGAGGTCTACCGACAGACTTCCCTGGCGGGCATAGGTCTCGATGATTTTCGCAATGGCCTCGCCGAAGCGTTTTAATTTCGCTTTGCCAATCCCCTTGATATTTAACAGATTCCGGTTGTTCGTCGGCAGAAACGTTACCAGTTCCAACAGCGTGGTATTGGTGACAACCTCCCACGGGCGAATGCCTTGTTCGTCCGCCATATCTTCGCGCCACTGGGACAATCGTTTGTAGAGTGCGGGATGGGGCACATCCTTCGGGACGCGGCTCTGGCGATTTGCCCGTTCGTCCCCTGCCTTACTCACAAAATCCAGTTCCGCTTTGACTTTGGCGCGCGTGTAGGTGCGCGTCGAAAAGCCTGCAGCACAGGCCTCAAAACAAGCGTTCTTAATGAACAATTCCCTTTGTAGCGCCTCCAATTTTGTAACGGCCATTTGACGAACGGCTTGGTTGTCCGTGGCGGTGGGCAATTCCTTAGTCGCCGGCCATAGTCCTTGACCGATCTTGTCCGAGAAATAAGTGCCGGCCTTGGAAATTCGCGATTGAAGCTCTGCATTGCCTTCGGGTTCCATTTCCTCGTTGCAGTAGCCTGCGAGCTGAGGTTCGAACTTTTTGGCAACGACGAAGAGCTCCGTCTCGGCGCGCTGCGACAATGCGTGGACTTGGGACGCTGCCGCTGCGGTCAGCGTGTTCTCGTGTTCGCGATAGACGCGCCGCAGTTGGTCGAAACAACGCTCAATGGAGGCGAAGGAAAAGAGCTCTTCCAGCAGCCGCCGCTGATAATTTTGCTTGGCTCGCTGCAGTTCAGCCTGATCGGGTGCCTTGCTCTCAACCTGCTGGGTGTAGTTCTTGACCACGCTGTCGGTCTTGACGCTCGACGGAGTGATTCTCGAGCGGAGTACCATCCCTTCGAAACTCTTGCAGCGACTCAGAGCCACGTAGACTTGTCCATGGGCGAAAGCGGCTTGTGCGTCGATGATCGCTCGTTCGAAGGTCAGCCCCTGACTCTTGTGAATTGTGATCGCCCAGGCCAGTTTGAGAGGATACTGGGTGAACACGCCGAGCACCTCTTCCTTGATCTCTTTGGTGGCCTCGTCCAGACTGTATTTGACGTTCTGCCAATCGAGCCTCTCGACGGCGATATCCGAGCTGTCACCGGGGCAGCGAACGTAGATGATGTCATCGTCAGCGTCGATTCCAGTAATCTGACCGAGCTTGCCGTTGAAGAATCTTTTTTCCGCCTCCAGGTCGTTCTTGACAAACATGACCTGCGCTCCCACCTTGCACTCGAACCGCTCCTCGGTCGGATAGGCCGATGGCGGAAAGTCTCCTTGGATGGTCGCTTCAAAAACTTGGGAGGATCCCCGTAGCTTGGCGAGACTGTCTACATTGATCTGCCCAGCCACGGCGTTGGTCGCTGTCAGCGTGATGTAAGGCTCTTTGACGGGCGGTTGAAAATTTGCGACATAGCGGCTGTTGAGTTGGTTAAGAATATCTGCGTCGAGCTTGTTATCGCGGACTCGATTGAGGAGATCGATAAAGGTCTGATCCGATTGCCGATAGATGTGCTTGAGTTCGATCGAGACGTACTCGGTCTGTTGCAACGCTTGGCTCGAAAAGAAATAGGGAGTGGCGTAGTGTGCTTGCAGCAGTTCCCAATCCTCGGGTTTGACGACTGGTGGAAGTTGGTGCAGGTCGCCGATCATCAGCAATTGAACACCACCAAACGGTGCGCTCGTTTCGCGGACCATCCGCAAGACTTGATCGATCGCGTCGAGCATATCGGCTCGGACCATGCTGATTTCGTCGATCACCAGTAGATCTAGCGAGCGGATGAGCCTCACCTTCTGACGCGCGAGGCGATGCGAGTGGCTCTGCTGGGTACGACTAGCTCCTGGAATATGCAAGCCAAAGGGGAGCTGGAAGAACGAGTGGATCGTCATGCCGCCCGCATTGATGGCTGCTACGCCCGTCGGTGCGACCACCACCAATTGCTTGAACCCCTCAGCTTTGATGGCGTGCAAGAACGTCGTCTTGCCACTCCCTGCCTTGCCTGTCAAGAACAGACTGTGGTTCGTATTGCGAATAAAATCGAAAGCTAGTTCCAATTCCCGATTCGTCGATTGCCCCATAGTTTCAGCCCTCTGGATCGTCCAGCAACTCTTGCAAGCGGCTGGCCAATGCCGGCTGAAACCGACTTGGCCACGTTGAGTCGATCAAGCCGATGTCGATCATATCAAGCAGGTGAGTCTGGTCTTTTCTTCGCCACGAGTTGAGTTTCATTTCGACCAGCGGCTGCAGTTCGATGACTTGGAACTCTTCTCCGCGATGCGACTCGGCCACGTCGGGCGTTGCTGATGCGTAATGCTCTTTGACTTTTTCACCAGCCATGAGCAGATGCACCGCATCCCGTACTTTGGCATCTGGCCCATCCAAAAAGAACTGAACGTCCATGGTGCGACCATAGACAAACCCCGCCCCTTCCAAAGCCGCTTTGACGCGTTCGAAATCCGTGCGTCGAACTAGAATATCGACATCTTGCGTATTGCGCACCGCCGCTTCATCGACGCGGGACACCCAAGCTGCCACTGCATTTCCACCGATCACGGCATACGGCACATTCGCAACCTCAAGGGCAGACGTTGATCGCAACAAGCGTTCACGCACTTTTTCCACGGCTCGCACCATCCGCGCCAGAGAAATCGGCTGTAGTTGAATTTTGTTCATCTCTTCACGATAGCACACCGCACCCCGCCGGTCCAGAATGCGGAGAAGCACTGACACTTCTGGCTGAACGCCAGCCTGCACAATTCTTTGCTTATCGAGCAGCACATCGGCCAGTGACGGGCCTATCTATATAGACGAACGGGAGCCGAAGTTCTTACGCGCTATCCACCAAATTTGGCAAAATACTTTCCCAAAGAAAGTGCTGCGGCCCCGTGCCCTGGTGGTTTTTTCTTATTTGTGTCGTAGAAACAACACAGCGAGTTGAATTGGCCAAGATCAAATGCGAGGATTAGCATACCTGCTGAATTCATTCCATCAATGGAAATAGTTCGATGCGACCCATCGTCGGCTTGCTTGCTATTTGGTTTTATTTTGGTGCGTTCTCACCACTGTTCGCCCAGTCGCTCGTCAGCAGACTACCCGCTGACGGGATTTGGGCTGCGTATGACGCAGTCTTCGAGGGTATTCCAGCGGAAGGTACTGCCACGAAGAATGAGTCTGAAGTTATAGTCCGCGCAGTGGGAACTCAAAAAGAAGCCGACAGGGTTCTTCGTTGGTTGGAAATCGAAATCAAATTGAAAGACGGTAAATCCGAAGTTCTCAAATTTCTGATTGCAGAGGCCGATGTCGGTCTACTCGCGGCGCCTCTTGACCATATTGTAAAGCACTGGTGCGCCCGACCTGAGTTTGCCACACCGCGTAACATGAGTGTCAACACGCGATCGACGCCGTTGGAGCCCTACCTGTCCCCAGCTATTGATCGAAATGCGAGGCAGATACTAAAGGCGAACGTATTCGAAACCAGGCTGGGCAAGCTCGAATGCCATGGAGTTGTCGGCAAGTCCCAGCGAAATGTAGAACGAGGACCGCCGCACATGGAGATCGAAACAACCTATACAGAGTACGACCATGAACAGTCGCCATTTGGCTCCGTATACTTCTGTTCGGAGCAACGACCAGCGGTAGACGGAAAGCCATTGGGAACTCGCAGAATTAGTTTGACACTTCGGGAGACTGGCACCAGCGCGGCATCCACGCTACCGGAAGCTCATTGAAAGGTCATGCTCGGCCAATGCAAAAGGACTGGGGGACAGCGAAACCATTCGCGCCAATTGGCGCTGATTCGCGGGCAGACTTTTGGAACGATGCGTTTGAATATGTTGTTCGGACCGCCGTAGGATGATACCATTTCAAGTGAGCTCGGTCACTTCGATCGAAACCGCGAACTGCCCGCATGGCCGACGAACCACGTGTTGCGAGGGAGTTCCGGTGGTACGACAACTTTGCACAACCTGCCAATTTCCGGAACTCAGTGAACACCACCATTCGGCTTGGCAGTTTGAAACGAAAGGGAACCCGGATGCGCAATGCCTTACTACTCGCATTTCTTGCGATTGCAACAAGCTGTGGTGCATTGGCTCAAGATGGCCTACAGCCACCAAAATCAGTGCCACTGTGGGTGATCATCGTCGCCGGGGATGATGGTAGGATCGTGATGTCCTTCCCTGACAATGAAGCAAATAAATCAGAAAACTATACCGTAAGTGTGCCATATCAGGAAAATGGGAAAATGAAGTTTCGTGTTGAGACC
>CAKQNH010000499.1 GCA_934255105.1 uncultured Pirellulaceae bacterium | reverse complement strand
ACAAGTTCCTGAGCCACATCCGTCAGGTCGACGCAATTTTGCAAGTGGTGCGGTGCTTCGACGATCCCGACGTGATCCATGTCAGCGGTCAAGTTGACCCGGTGGCAGACGTTGAGATTATCGAAACGGAACTGATGATTGCCGACATGCAGACGCTGGAAAACGCTCTGCCCAAGGCTGAGCGCTCGGCCAAAAGTGGCGACAAAGAGGCCAAGTTGCGGGTGGCGGCCATCCAGAAATGCCAGGCTCATCTGGCCCAAGATCTGCCGCTCCGCACGTTGGAATTGCCCGAGACGGAAGCTAGAGAAATTGCTAGCTTTGGTCTGATGACCGCCAAGCCAGTGTTGTACATCGCCAACGTCGATGAAAACGATTTGCAGGGCACGGGGCCTCTGGCGCAGGCTCTGCGGCAATACGCCGAGAAGATTGGCGCTGCGATCGTGCCGGTGTGCGCCAAGTTGGAAGCTGAGCTTGCAGAGCTGGACGAACCCGACCGGAGCGAGATGCTCGAATCGGTCGGCTTGCAGGAGCCGGCCCTGGCCATTGTGGCTCGCGAGGCGTATCGTACCTTAGGGCTGCAGAGCTACTTTACCGCTGGCGAGAAGGAAGTACGGGCTTGGCCGGTCCCTGTGGGGGCGACTGCTCCACAGGGTGCAGGGGTCATCCACACCGACTTTGAGCGTGGGTTCATTCGTTGCGAAGTGTATACGCTCGAAGATCTGGAAACCTACAAAAGCGAGAAGGAAATTAGGACTGCTGGAAAACTACGCACGGAGGGCAAAAGCTATGTATTGCAGGACGGTGATATCTGCCACTTCTTGTTCAGCGTCTGATCCGGCGATGGACGGTGTCGGTATCGCGAATGGGGCTGGGCCCTCAGTCGGCGGGCCCTCAGTCGCTGGGCTCTCAGTCGGTGGGCCATTGGTCGGTGGGCCATTGGTCGGTGATAAGTGGAACTTCCACCGGCGAACGGCCCCCGAACAGCACACCTCAACGTCTGTACATAAACCTTTGATCATTGACAGAAATCGATATATGCCAAGTTTTCGTGGTTGGGCGCGGGCTGCCTGCGCTGGTTTGCTGTTCGCGTTCCAATGTGTGAGCTTGAGTCCATGGTGTGTCGCGCAGTCTGAGGTCAGCGCCCCGACCTTGGCCAACGCGCCGACTTTGGCCAGCGCGGAGGATCCTTCCACTTCGACCGTGTCGCGACTATCTGCCGATGCGATGTTTTTGGCCTCGGACGATTTGGCTGGACGCGATGTGGGGAGCCCTGGGATTGCTCAAGCGGGCGAGTACATCGCCCATAGGTTCCAAGAATTGGGACTGGTTACCGATTCGTTCAATGGTGGCCCTTATCAAGAATTCACGATCCCAGGCCCAGCCGCGCTAGGACCTCGCGAACAGAATAGACTGCAGTTCGAGGGGTCGCATAGCAGCAACCAATTGGAGCTTGGCCAGCAGTTCACACCCGTTTCTCTAGGGAGCAGTGGTAGCTTTGCGGGCGACGTCGTATTCGTGGGTTATGGCATCTCCGCTCCTGAGCTGAACTACGACGACTACGCCAATGTCGACGTGCGTGGGAAGGTGGTCATTGCGCTTCGCAAAGAACCTGGACAGAATGATCCTACTAGCCGGTTTGACGGCGCTGGACCGTCTCAGTATGCATTCTTTTCCACGAAAGAACTCAATGCGGCCCTGCACGGGGCCGCAGCCTTGATTCTAGTCAACGATCAAGTCACAGTAGCCAGGGCGGGGAGTGATGAATTGCCCGCGCTGACGGCCGCCGGGAGTGCAGTCAGCGAGCCTCAGATCCCGACGATCTATTGTCTGCGCGCGGCTATTGATCCACTGCTGCAACAATCCTTGGGCAAGTCATTGAGGGATGTGGAAGATGCAATTGAGCTCGCGCAGACTCCTCAAAGCTATCTACTGCAGGGGATTCGTGCCCAGGGTGAAACGCTAATTGCACAATCTCAAACTCCGGTGCGCAACGTGTTTGGCCTACTACCGGGAAACGGGGAGCTGGCCGATCAGTATGTGGTCATTGGTGCGCACTACGATCACGTCGGTATGGGTGGGAGTGGCTCTCTGGCACCTGGCACAGTTGCGATTCACAATGGGGCCGACGACAACGCCTCGGGAACCGCCGTGCTGTTGGAAACCGCACGTCGCTTGAGCACTGAACTGAGCCCCGGCAACCCGGCTACAGTCGGCCACAGCGCAGGCCGCCGGAGTATTATTTTTGTGGCCTTTACGGCTGAGGAACGCGGTTTATTAGGGAGCAAACATTACGTGCGCAACCCGCGTTGGCCGCTGGAGCAGACGGTAGCGATGCTCAATATGGACATGGTTGGACGAATGGAGGGCAATTCGCTGACGGTATATGGCACAGGCACGGCCGCGCAGTTCAGTGGGATCATCGACCGCGTGGCTGCGCCCTTGGGATTGTCGATAAACAAGCAGCCCGCTGGATTTGGCCCCAGCGACCATGCCAGTTTTTACGAAGTCAACATACCTGTACTCCATTTTTTCACCGGATTGCACAACGACTATCATCGTCCCAGCGATGTTGTGGAGAAACTCAATATCCCAGCAATGGCAACCATCGCAGAAGTGGTGACGGACATTGCCGCAGAATTGGCTTCGGTCAGAGAGCGTCCGACACTTCTGCAGACTACCGCCGTGGCCCAGATCGGTCGCGCGGCAAAACCCAAGCGAGCGGTGCTGGGTGTCAAGCTCGATACAGGTCGGCGAATTCCAACCGTTACCGAAGTCGCCTATGGCAGCGCGGCTGCAACAGGCGGCGTTCGGTCGGGCGACATCATCACCGCCATCGACCAACAAGAGACCGCCAGCTACGAAGAGCTGCAGCGCATTTTGGCAAATCGCAGTGTGGGCCAGTCGGTGAACCTCTCCGTGCTACGCGGCACCCAGCACCTGCAGCTTACCGTCACCCTACAAGAGGGTTAGCCGATTTGCGTCATTTATCTGCGTTCCCAAAATTAACGCAAATTTGGGCAGACCGCTGAGTACCTGAGGTCGGCCTCGTTCGCTCACTCCAAGCGCCAGAAGAATACACACATGAAGGTTTAGCGAAGCGCTCGGCGGCAGACCGCCAGCTTAACTCGCGGACTCAACGGTGGTTAAAGCTTCTCGCGTAATTCGGATCGTAGTGCGTCGCCGATTCACTCTATCGATGCGGTGAGAGTTCCTGACGCAAAATAAAGAAAACGCGAATATGTCTACAGCTCTTCCTTTGATGAGTGAAATCCACGCCTTGGAGTATAGGTTTGTTGGTTACAATGCGGCGGAAACTCCACCAGCGAACGAACCAACTTGCGCCGCGTCGCGTACGGTAGGTCGGTCCGCCGACCTCCATTCTGCAGCAGGACTGCCAGCTACCAAAGCAACTCCTAGCACCCCCCAAACGGCTTGCGAGCCAAGTCGCGTCCAAAATCGCATCGCTCAAGTGCGCGCACAGCAGGGGATTAGTCAACGCACCATGGCGCGGCGATTGCGAATTGACTTGAAAAGCTACCAAGCTTTGGAACGTCCTGAGACAGACCTGCGGCTCAGCCAACTCGTTGCGTTGCAAGCCGCGATGGAGGTCCCACTTGTCGACTTGCTCGAGGACACGCAAACTCTGTCGCGCCCCGTAGCCGAGCGAGCCAAAATGATCAAGGTCATGAAGACGGCCGCCGCACTTCGGGAAACCCCCAGCAACGTCCGCGTCGAACGTATGGTGCAATCTCTGTGCGAACAATTGATTGAGCTAATGCCCGAGTTGGCCGAAGTCAGTAGTTGGCCCCAGTATGGCAGTCGGCGAGGCAGTTCAGCAGTTGGCAGGGCGCTGGCTCAGCAAATTTCTATCGCCGATCTGCGATTGCCAGAGTGAAGTCCCTCGGTCGAAGAACTGACTCGTGCCAATTCTGTTTTTGAATTGAATTTGCTACCCACTTCCGTTTCTCGGTGCCGGCAATAATAATTTAGCTTATGCGGAAAATCCGATGCGCGACATTCTGTCGAGCGTTTCTCCGCCAGTAGGCTGGTCGCAGCTAAGCGACAGGAACATGCGATGAGCGAAACGGTTTGGGCTTGGCTTCAAATTGGTGGTGGCTTGGTGGTTCTGGTGCTGGGGGGCGAGCTGCTGGTGCGCGGCGCATCGCAGTTAGCTGCAGCCCTGCGCATTTCAGCGGTGGTGATTGGGTTGACGATTGTAGCTTTCGGCACAAGCGCGCCCGAGCTGGCCGTATCGCTACAAGCCGCGCTCGCGGGCAATCCCGACCTAGCCGTTGGGAACGTGGTGGGGAGCAATATCTTCAATGTGCTTTTTATCCTGGGGCTGTCGGCTTTGATCACGCCGTTGGTCGTGGCCAGCGAGTTCATCCGCCGCGATGTGCCGCTCATGATCGGCGTCTCAGTGCTACTGCTGTTGATGTCACTGGATGGCAGACTGGGGCCGCGAGCGCGCGCTGCGCGCACTGGCCGCCGCAGGCGCGCGGATCGTGCTGTGCCCGACGATGCTCCACGCCAAGGCGGTCGTCGTC
>CAKQNH010000498.1 GCA_934255105.1 uncultured Pirellulaceae bacterium | reverse complement strand
TGAAATCATCGAGGTGCATGTGCCCGTGCTTGTGAATCTTTTCGCGGCGATGCTTGGGACTGACAAATGTCATCTCAGTAATCAATACCTGGGCCTTAAAAAAATCCGGATTGTTGTCGAGCCCGCTGGGGCTGGTGTCTCCGGTGTAGGCCAAGAGTGGCATGCGGACTTCGGAGCTGACTTCGGTACCCGACAAACGCACGTCGCGGATCTCGTGGCCGGCGAGCCCCTGGTACTCGGGCTTGAGTTTGAAACGCCGCTCCCAAATTAAATAACCCACGGCGGGGACCGAGTGGGTCATGCGATGCACGGTCATCACCAATTCTCGGGAGAGTTCGATCTCGTCGCCGGCTTCAACGGCGATCAACTCGCACGGCAGTCGCCCGCGATCGAGCCGCGAGAAGGTGCGCAGCATGGCTTCAACACCGGCCACGATATGCCCCGGTGGATAAATTTTGGTGGGCTCCATCTTCATCATCCGGCGGCGGGCGATGTAGACTGGCAATGCGGCAATATGGTCCAGGTGGCCATGGGTTATAGCCCACGTGGCTGTGCCCATGAAATCCCACGGCTGGGCACCCATGTCGAAGCCGATGCGCAGCTCGGGGATTCTCCAGTAGGACTGCACAGCAGCGCGCGAGTAGCCTTCTATCGTTAAGCCTTGGTGGGCGTGTGTCAGGAAAGGAGCGTTGTCTAACATGCTGGCGAGTCTAATATAGTAGATTGAGCAAGAATGGGATTGGCAGCTTAACTGGATCAGCGCAATATGTCGATTGCAGGTGCCAGCCGCTGTCCACGCCTTTCGAGATTTTGCGGGGGAGGATATAAACGAATCCGGCAGTCCAAAGTCTAGCGACTTGGGCTACGAAACACTTAGCGACTTTGTAACTCTCCTTCATGGCATCGGGTTTCTCTATGGCCGCACAACTTGTTGCATTTATCGGTGGCGGCCAGATGGCTCAGGCGCTAGCTGGTGGAGCAATTGCGGGTGGCGTGCTGACCGCCAAGGAGCTGATCTTTGTCGAGCCAAGCCCGCGCCAGCAGCAGCAGTTGCTCGAGCGTTTTTCAGGGTGCCGCGTAACTGGCAAACTGTCCGAAGGTGTCGCCGGCGCGACGCGACTGGTGTTAGCTGTCAAGCCAAACGTCCTTAAAGAATTGGCGGCTGAACTAGCCGCACTGCTACAGCCGCAGCACTTGGTGGTGTCGATCGCGGCAGGCATTTCGCTGTGCAAATTGCAAGAGTTGTTGGGAACGCAGCGCGTGGTCCGAGTGATGCCCAATACACCGGCGCAGGTGGGGGCGGGAGCCGCGGCAATCGCCACAGATGACGGCGTGAGCGCTGCCGATGGGCAGTGGGTGGAGCAGTTGTTCGCGGCGGTGGGAACCACGGAGCGCGTCCCCGACCACCTGATGCACGCTGTCACGGCGGTGTCTGGCTCGGGGCCCGCCTACGTCTATCTAGTGATTGAGGCGTTATCCGACGGAGGTGTGGCCGCTGGTCTACCGCGCGACGTGGCCACACGCTTGGCTGCGCAAACGGTCTTGGGTGGCGCGCGGATGGTACTGGAGACGGGGCAGCACCCCGGCCAGCTCAAGGACCAGGTGACCAGCCCAGGGGGCACGACCATCGCCGCCTTGGCAGCTTTGGAAAACGCCGCCGTGCGAGGAGCGTTTATGCAAGCCGTGGCGCGGGCGGCAGCTCGCAGCTTGGAATTGGAATAATAATTCGATGCGTATGATCTTGCTTGGGACGGGACCGTTTGCGGTGCCGACTTGTCAACAACTGCTGGAAGATGGACACGATATCGCGCTGGTCGTGACGCGGCCGCTGGTCGATCCTAGAGCGAAAAAGCCACCAGAGCGTCCCGTTTACCAGTGGGCCAGCCAAGCGGGGTTGGAAATTTACGAACCGGCCAGCATCAATGCGCCGGAAGCCATCGAGCGCTTAGCCGGGCTGCAGGCCGATTTGATGTTCGTCTGCGATTACGGCCAGATCCTGTCCAAGGCGAGCCTAGCTACGACAGGTTTGGGTGGAATCAATTTGCATGGCTCGCTGTTGCCTCGCCATCGCGGAGCGGCACCGGTGCAGTGGACTCTGCTCAGCGGCGATACGCAAGCTGGTGTGACGGTGATTCACATGACCCCGCGACTTGATGCAGGTCCGGCCTTGGCCATCGCTCAGACGGAGATTGCTGAGGACGAGTCGGCCGAGCAGCTCGAGCCTCGCTTGGCGCAGTTGGGAGTCGCCGCGACGCAACAGGCAGTCGCCATGTTGGCTGAGTGGGATGGCCAGTCGCCGATCGGAGTTATCCAAGATGCCGGTCTAGTCACCAAGGCACCTCGGTTTGCTAAGAGCGACGGCCAGCTCGATTTTCGCCGCTCAGCCGAGCAGCTTGCGCGTCAAGTCCGCGCTTGTCAGCCTTGGCCGAGCACGTTTGCTGAGCTGGCTTGGCCCGAGGGGAAGAAGATGCGGTTGTTGGTTAAAGCGGCCAGGGCCGTTCCAGCGACGCTGCCTGCACTGCGGGACAAGCCGGTGGGAACGGTTGCGATTGTCGATACGCGCCAGGCGGAGGGCTGGCAGCCGACATTCTCGGCGACTTCCGCTACGGGGGATGAGCAGCCGAAAGTCTTGGCGACTTCCGCTACGCTGTCGGGCTACGGCGACTGGTCTGCGCCTTGGCAGCGGGTGCTGGGAGTGGCTACCGGCGAAGGGACCTTGTTGATTGGCCGCGTCGGCCCGGCGGGCAAACGCGAGATGAGTGTGGACGAATTCCTGCGTGGACATCCAATTCAGGAGGCTGCTCAGTTCGTCTTGGCGATTACCAACCCATAACCATGTTGCTTTCGATGACTTTGCGGGCCTTTTCCAAGTCGCTACCGGTCTCGTGCATGTACAGCCGAATAGCATGCAGCTTATCACCGGATGACTTCGCTAGGCACTCGCGCGCGACCCCACAGATGTCCATCCGCGAGGTCAGCCCCAGAACACCTTTGGAGATGACCCAGGTATCGCGTGGGCGTTTGGTCATGCGCACGACGGCTTCGTCGGAATAGGCATCCTTGACTACGTCGCGGGCCGCTTGCTCGTCATTCGCCCAAGTTATGATAATATGAGAATCGGTTTCGATTTCGTACAATGGCATTGTTAGAATTCTATGGCGCGAGGAGCTTGGAAGCTTGGGATTCCGTTCCGCGGCGAGCGCAGAATGGTATATCGGGCGAGGCCCACCAAACCTTGGCCCTAGCATAACCTACGTCCCACAGCGATGTGAAGTTGGACTGGCAGGTTTTTTTCGTGGCTTCATCCACTAAAATTAATGTTACCATGCCGCTGTGTCTTGGCCAGCCTAACCCAAAGTCGGGCTGTCGACATAGCAAAAAACTGTGGTGTTGGATGCTTCTGCACGTGATTGCTGTCAGGCAAGTTTGTTTATCCCGGTTATTCGGGATTCACTGACTGTGGCAGTAAGTGCAACCCGCGTTTGAATCGTGGGCAGATTGTTCTCCCTATTTGTTGATGAATTTATTGGCTGCAGGTCGTATGAAATCGAAAACTTCGACAGTTATCAACCGCATAGTAGTCTTGGCGACCGTTGGGCTGGCTTTGTCCCCGGTGCTCGCGGACCAGTTCCGGCCGGAGGTGGCCCGCTGGTATTTAGCCGAAGCCACCAATCGCATCGTGGCGGATCGCGACAGCGGCCATCAGGTAGAGCAGGCGCGACGCTGGGCAAGCGACGTGTCCGAGCTGCGCGACTACTGGATTTTCCGAGCTGAGCAGGCCTTGACTGCTTCTCCGGAAGATGTCGTGGAGGTGGTTTCGCAAGCGGTCAAGCAAAATAAATTGAATTTCTTCTTGGCCGATTCGTATGCTCAGCGACTGGCCGATCAGCGTTTTTTCAAAGAAGCCGTGGCGGTGTTGGAAGCTGGAGCGATTCCCGAGCTGAAGGATTCCCCTCAGCGCCTGAACAACTTGGCTTATTTCCGAGCCCTGGCAGGTATCGACTTGGACGAAGCGTTGGTCGACATCAACCGCGCCTTAGAAAGCGATCCTAGCGCGGCCGGCATGCGCGACACGCGAGCCTGGGTGCTGTTTCAAATGGGCAAGCCCCAGTTGGCCTTAGAAGATGCAGACTTCGCCGTCTCCGCCGTTACGCCCCAAAGCGATTCAGGCTGGTTCGATCGCTCTCTGGCCTGGCTCGAAGAACAGGCGCTGGCCCACCGCGAACCAGCGGCAGAAAGTAAGGTTCTGACTCGTCGCGAGGCGGGAGAGCAACTGTGGGCGGTCGGCACCCTGTTTTGTCATCGAGCCAAGATTCTGGAAGCGCTGGGGCGGAGCGAGGAAGCCGAGCGAGACTTCCAGTGGCTGCGCGATCGCCACTTGCCCACTGACGACAGCATTTTTTAGGCAGCTAGAGTGTCTTTCTACACTCTACAACTTTTCACGACCCCAGCGAGCTCAATGTGGCTCGACGCTCGGGACGTCAATTGTATTAGTGACGCATTTGAGGCTTAGTCTGAGAGACGAATCGGCGATCTGCGGTTACGCT
>CAKQNH010000497.1 GCA_934255105.1 uncultured Pirellulaceae bacterium | reverse complement strand
CCACCCTCCTCGGCTGAACCATTGAGAATGTTGTTCGGAGTGGCTTTGGTGATCTCGGTTTCTGGATAGGCATGCGGTTCCGATATGGCAACTCGCCACACGGGGAATTCCGTGGTTCCATCGCTGGGCGTCACCTTACCCAAGTCCAACAGACGCCGGTTGCTTGCGTCGGTGGTATACAGGGAACTGGCTGTGCCGGGCGCGTACACGTAATCAGCCGGGGCCGTGGTGCGCGGATTCATCAACTCTAAAAATAACGATCCTTGCGGAATGCGATACTGGTCGTAATCGGCGTCGGGTCCAGTCATCGAGTCGACTTTCTTGCCGCTACTGTCCTCGGCCGTGTCCCTGATACGCAAGTCATGCGTGGCGCCTGTTTCGGTCAGCAGCAATTCGGGTTGCTCCATGCCCCACACCACATAACCCGCGGGTTGACCAGCCGTGTCACGATTCGGAACCCAGTAGCTTCCGCCCTTTTGAACAAACGGGTTGGGGTCGTAAGCAAATCTTGTCATGACGTGGTCGGCGTCGCGGAAGTCGATGATGTTGACTACCCACTGGGCGATAGCGTGCGCGCGATCCACCCCCGTCAGAACGCGCGGCGGAGGAGTAGCCTCGGCGGGCGTCGGTCGATTGGCGACTGCCAAGTTATCGGGCAGCAGCAGCATTGCCAGACAATACAGGTGTCGAGCCATCAACTGCCGACTCTGTTGTCCGTGTTGCTGGTTGGCCACTGCCTGAGAGGCTGCATCCCCCCCCAAACCCAAGTTGACGAACTGTTCATACTCGGGGTCGAGGTTTCCGTAGCTGTAGCCAAAGCGGTCCGGGTTTGCTGCGAGAGGCGACAGCGTCGGAAATTCTCTCACGTTCGTGCGCCGCACCACAGTCCCCTGGCCAGTAACGTCCACTGCGTAGGGTGCTCGCTGAAGCCCCGCATTGAAAAGATCCAAATTGTTGCCGTCAAACAAATTACCCGTCAACATTTCACTCGGTTCGTCGATCGAGCCATTGTCATTGTCGTCGATGCCATTGCCAAACGGCCGGTTTATATCCATGGCTTGAGCTCGTTTGAACTCCAACGGGAAAAGCTCAGCATACGCGGCGGCATCGACGGAGACTTGGGTCGGACGACGAAACTGGCCAATAGCATGTAGCAGTTCGCGGAAGGAGGTTACCTGTGGACTGACATCGGCATTACCCTGTGGCTGGATAGATTTAGCCGCCAGTGGCACATGCCGCGTGTGCGACGAGCGGGGTGTCACTGCGGCAATGCGATTCACAACTGGTGTAAAATTTTCCAAGCGTCGTGGGTAGGTGCTGCGGTCCCAGTCGCGGTGGCGATAGATGCGTTCCCATTCAGCGATCGTGTACGGCAAGTCTTGACGGGGCGTGGACATGAGACGCGATTCGTAAGGGTCGTCGGTCCCTTGATTCAGCAGGGTGGTGCCACTTAGCAACAGTGGATTGCCCATGCGATCAAAGCCCATGGCGAAATCGCCGCGCGGTGCGGAAGGAAGGCCAGGGAGCAGATCGTGGCGCACGTTCTGTCGGCGACTGCGCGTGCCTACATTTACCAACGCATTGGTCGGAGCACCAAAAAAGACTAGGCCGCCGCCATTGAATTGGCTACGCATATCATCGAAGGGAACGGTGGCTGTGCCGCGACCCGGCATATGCCGTACACCACTGGCAAAAGTGACCTGGTTACCACCATAGCGACCATCTAAAAACTGTTGCCACTCTAAAGCGCCAGCGGCATTGTTTGCAAACAAGTGTCTGAGCGTCGCCTCGGCAGGTCCTAGCCCGAAGCCTTGCGGTAAATCGGTATTCTGCAAAGTGTAGTTTTGATCGCCTGCCGTATTGGCGAAGAAGTCGGCCCCGGTGGTTTGAGACAGATTCCCCACCGCATTAAGATCGAGTCGATTATCGAGATCTTCGATATAGTAGGCGGCCATCATCTTCAGCAGCTTACCTTCGGGGCTGGTAATAAGCGGCAGATCGATGTCGACCCACACACTATCGTTGATGCCATCGCCGTCGTTGTCCACATCCCACGGGCCGCCGGTGAGCATCCGCGCCCAGTTCAGAAACTTGTCGCGCGGTGAAGGAGTGCCAGTTCCCCAATTGTTCCAACTGCCGCCGAGGTCAATACTGAGCACGGGTGTGGAAACAGCCGAGCCGGGGTTGCTGCCGTCGAAATAAGGATTGGCAGAAAAGTAGTGACGTGGGCTGGGTGGACCTTCCATGTTGATCACCGAAATCCCTAGCGGTCGCCCACACGCGCCTTGAATATCATCGAGCAAATTGACAAACTTGTCCTGCGTGAAGGTGGACGTGTTCGATAAGTCTTCGCGGTTGATGATGTAGTTAACCAGCGCCGCACGGTGAAAGCTGGGGATGATATCTTGTCCGGGAAGACCGACGGCAGTTGAGTCGGCCGGATCTGGAATGGTTAGCGGCTGGCGCGTGTGAGCCAAGAAGAAATCATTATGGTCGGGCGCATCGTATGACTCATCGCTATCGCTGGGTACAGATGGTGTAGAAAAACCCATCAATGCGCGCGATCTATTGGCACCTATTTGACCACCCAATATTTGACCAAGCGGTGGTTGGCCACTCAGATCCGAATTGGGCTGCAACCCCGGTTGCAGGCTGAGCGGGATGCCGCTGGCACCTGTGAGCGTAGCCGTCACCGCCTCGCCATCGAAGTTGTGGGGGATACCGTAGCCGAGGCCATTGAGCTCGCGGGCGTTGATCCACATTTCGAAATCGGCGGCACACAATTGACCGGCGGTGGAACCAGCAGCCTCTGGGCCGGCTTCATCCAAATCGATGACCACCGAATGTTCCAAGGCGGCCTGACCAGTGATGGGCCCCACGCTGCGGATGATGCGGAAGGAGACGCCGGTCAATGGCCCCTTCAAGAAGGTCAATACGCGACCGGTGAACGCGTCGTCCTCGTCGTGCTCGCGGGCAAGTTGCGTCTTGACAACTATGCCTTGCGATGATGTGAACGGAGCAGCAAACTTCAGAGGGATTTGCAAAAAGCGATCGGCATACAACGTACCCGCCCCGCGGGCTTGAAATAGCAAATTGTTCATATTGCTACTGGACGATTCGCTGTGGCCATAAAAATCCGCCAGCAGCGAGTGTGGGCCCACCGCGGAGATATTATCTGTCGTACCGCGCAGGATCTGCTTCATGGCTTCATCGAGCACCTCCGCTTCTTTCATGCCGTGAAAGTCGCGGCGTGCGATGCCGAAGTTGGCCGAGCGCAATTGTCCGGAGAAGACCACAAAGCTGATCGCTAGCAAGCTGAACAATGTCAGCATGCTCAGCACGACCAGCAGGATCAGGCCTCGGCGGCGATAGTTTGAGTGTCTCATGATAATTACGTCTTTTAAAATCTATACGCGAATTCGAACGATGAGCAATGCGGGCCTCGTCACAGGACGGGCACAACGCGCTCGACCACCGTCACCACGCCACTGACCAAGGTCGCTTGAGTTGGGAAAGTGTCAAACACCCAGTCAGGGCCATCCAAGACCACATTGCGTTTCCAGGTGGATGTCGCTGTATCGATGGTCGACTCTGCGTCCACCGTCAGCACGCGATACCAGCGGCAGATCGTCATCAAACCGCCTGAGGCAATGCTCTGCTCTTTGCAGAGCATGACCCAATCGCCGGCGCGCAGCGAATCGCTAACATCTACAGTGGGATCGAGCGGATCATGGGCGGCGGACAATATGACACGTCCGCCACTGCCACCTTTGAAATTTCCCGTGGATATAACGGTAGTTACACGCTCGCCCTGAGGCCCTTGTTGGCTACTACCAGGTACATAAAACGCGCGATCGCGCCGCTTGCACACCACCACCGACAGCGTAAACATACTTTCGGGAAAGCTCGTACCTGTCTCGTCATATTTCGATGTAATTTCGCGGGGGCACAAGGTGGCGAACCACGAGTATTCGCCGTTGGCCAACCCCTGGCCGAGGGCTGGGGCCGTGGCCCCAATGTCAAAAAACCTGAACACGCGCTCGGGGGGCAGCGTCTTGTCGGAGCTGTCTGCCGTAATGGCCAAATCATCCAAGAACTGAAACTGGCGATTGGCCACTAACGCGGGCAGCAGCACGCCGTCGCTCTTCCGCACGCTAACGCGAAGCAAACGTCCGGCATTGAAGCCCAGCGGCGACGCAGGGTTTTCTGGATTAAAATTGTCTTGATAGTAGGGAAACAGTCCCGGTCGGTAAATCTGGGGTTTGGAACTCTGTGTCGTAGGAAAATTTACCGTGATGTTGCCCGCTGTGGTCGCATCAAAAAAGAAGGTGGGGTCGATGCATACTGCATGGCGATTAGTCGTCCGCACGCCCGCTACACTCGTAGCCCGCGACAACGGCGAGGCCATCGTGTTGTAGGCTACAAAATGACTAGTCAGAGTTCCACCATTGACTTGGTCATCAAAAGCAGCCCACCTAGCCGAGTTGTTATAACCCCGCACAACTAAGTCGCTGAGCGCATACCTGGCTGCCGATTGCCCCTCTGACCA
>CAKQNH010000496.1 GCA_934255105.1 uncultured Pirellulaceae bacterium | reverse complement strand
GCAAAACGTAGCCTCCAGCCATGTCGAACAAATCTTCGAAGGGTTGCCGATCAATGGTCTTAAGCGTGCTCATCACTTGCCTTTGCGATCCTCATGAGTGTCGAATAGAAAAATCGCAAGCGTTGTCGCGGCTCCTACTGCGAGTCTCCCGTGCCTCGGGGTCAATCCCTTCGTCGCTCCTCCCTTCCCGTGGCCTGTTCCGTAAAGATTGCGAAGCTCGGCGAGCCCTTGTACCAGCGTCGAGAGATTTCCCAAGACAGCCTTTACCGATTTCGCTCCTTTGACTTCGTCTTTGATTCCGTCAGGCACCAGTTTCAATTCGTCCAACGCACGTCGAACGAGAGGCAAAAGGTCAAGGCGATCCTCAACCGGCTTCCCGCACGATTCGAGAATGGTATGGCACACCGTCTCGACCAGTTCCTTCGCAGTGCCGATCGCGAGATCAGGGTCGCTTTCGATCGCGGATTCCATCCGGTTGATCTGGCGATGGACGTAGTCGGCGTCAACCTGCTGTGCCAGTTTCTTCGTTGATCGAATCGAATGCTGCGACGACGTCAACCGCCGCGGACCGTAGATTGCTCGACCCGAGATGGTGCTCCGTTCAACGAGTTCCCATCCATCAGGGGCAAGCAGTCCGTTCAGCATCGCGATTATTTTCTTGGCCTTTTCGCGATCTTCGCAAACCACCGGGTGAGCGATTTCCGCGAGGAACTGGAGAAACACTTCATCCGGCCCATCGGCGAGTTGAAGACGCTCGTCTGAGAAGACCCAGTTGTCATCCCAATCCAGATTGTTGAGGCGATGTTGCCAGATATCCCCTTCGGCGTTTTCGAATCGGCTGTCGGTCGAAGGCAGGGAAGACAGATCGTAGAGCCGATTCAAGAATTCAACGTCATCCAGTTCACCGCTCCAACTGATGCCCTCGCGAATGAGCGCGCGTCGAATGTCTCGCCGAGTGATTTCGGAGATCGTGTTTTGGTGAGTCGGCGATGATGCAGAAGCGGCCATAGTAAAAAAGTGACACCCTTTCACGTCCAAAGTTCGCCTGAGAGTAGCCGTGGCAAGAGCTTGTCACGAGTAACCGCAAGTCGTCGTGATTCGTTCAGTAGAGCAATCCACTCACCGAATAGCGGTTCCACGATCAAATCGAAGTGACCTGCAATTCTGTGATCAGGGATAATGATGGCCAAATCCTCAACGATCTGCTTACTTAAGTTCTGTTGAGCGGAGCCTCTTGCTTGTTGCTCAAGTCGCTCAGTCGAACTCGACACATACAAATAGAGAAAGGCTTGAAAACCGTTTTGTGGCTGAAGTCCGCAGCAAGCCTGATTCGCTGAAAGCGGTATTGCAGTAATCGTCACTTGTCCGGCAGTAGCTCCGTAGAGCGCGACCACTGTTGTCCAAGCAGGCCAGAGTTTCGCTGCACTGTTACAAAGTCCCCGTTTCGAAATGTGCTGATCTGTACCTGTAACAATCGCTTGTCGCACTTCACCAGAGGTGAGCCAGGGAACCTCTTCAGGCTCCCAGTATTCCGCCACGCCACGTTTAGGTGTTCCACCGTTGCCCGTTTTCAAAGCAACGTCCGCGACCTTCCCGACTCGCCAACCCCAGGGAATCGCGCCGAGCGTCGAATCCTCGAAGCTGTCAGGGAAGAGTTCGGCGATCTCGGGGGCCATGTTAGGGAGGGCGCGGCGGGAGAGGTCGGCGTTGCAGAGTTTGGGATGCTCGCGGCGGAGGGCAGCTTTGGCGTGGACTGGGTCGAAGTCTACGAACCAGCTTCTGAACAGCCGCCGCGCTATCGCTTCCAGTGTCTCATTCATCCGCCGGTTCAACTCGATCTTGTCGTCTAATGAGGTGAGGATCTCGGTAATGCGCTCACGTTCGCGTTTTGGTGGAACAGGAATTGGCAAACGGGCAACGTCGCGAAGATTGAGAGTTGCTTGGACTGTGGTCGTGCACCAAATCCGCATAAAGTGCTTCAGGGTGGATGACCGAAGGCAGAGATGTACCCACGGCGCGGAAACGTCGCCATTGCAGGGCAGAACAGCCACAGCACGCGCGACATTCCAACCAGCAAGTCGCTTAGGGACGATGGCCGATTCGCCGACAGTACCGACAAGCGTTAAAAGGAGTTCGCCGCCTTGAAGTCGCGTCCGGTTGTACTTCGATTCGATGTCGTGAGAGATGCGCATCGTGTCAGAATCATTGATTCGCCCCCCTCGAATATCGTTGACGCGAATTATTGGGGTTCCGTCGGATACAGGGCTCCCAGGCTGAACAATGCCGTAGCTGATTCCTCTACGTTCGTCGACGAGCTTTGCGAGCGGCACATAGTCCCAGTTTCGCGGGAGAACGGGCAGGTCGAGCGGTAGGTTGGTTGTGGCGGATGATTTAGCTGCCATGCTTCACCTCAAAAGAAAAGAGACAAAGCACGACTCCACTTCGACGGCTATTCGCCGTGGATGTTTGCTCCTGCCGGTGATGGAAAAGGAAATCAGTCATTCTTGCGTTTCTTCTTCGGCTTGTTCGCCGCCTTCTTCTTCGCTGACTTGGCTTTAGATTCGATCTGCTTCAACTCATCGAGCGACTGGGCAAAGTGTTCATCGACCGGCTGCGGCAAAGTGGCTTGTTGCTTTTTGAAAAGCACGAATTCAGACTCGGCCTTTTCTTTGGCGGCCTCATGCGAGATCTTGCCAGCGTGAGTGAGAATGTCGCGGTCGGAAAGTCGCAGGAAGTCATCGAGCTTGGCGATCCAGTCGGCCATGTGCATCGGCTTGCGTGCCAGTGCCTGTAGCTCGGCAAATTCGAGATAGGCGGTGACGATGCGATTGAGAGCTTCAATTTCCTCTTGCAGCAAATAGTTCTTGGCAATCGATACATCCGCCTTGCGCGGACGGTCGCCCTCGAACGTTGTTAGTCCCATGTTGGGGAGCGAGGCATCCGCTCGCTTGTGAACAACCTCGGCAGCGGTCTGTCCATGAGCCGCCCAGTGCATCTTGTTCTGCACGGTTTTGAAGAACAGCAGCGAGGTTTCGTCACTGGGATCGTAGTCGATGCTGGTGGAGTAGATGTCGAGTACCTTCCGCCAGAACACTCGCTCACTAGAACGGATATCGCGGATACGGGCCAGCAACTCTTCAAAGTAATCGCCGCCGCCCGCCTGTTTCAGCCGCACGTCATCCATTGCGAAGCCTTTAACCAGGTATTCGCGAAGTCGCTGCGTGGCCCAGATGCGGAACTGCGTCCCCCGGAGCGAACGAACGCGGTAGCCCACGGAGATGATGACATCAAGGTTGTAGTGCTCGACGGTACGGGAAACCTCGCGATTACCTTCGGTTCGAACTATTAAGTAACGCTTAATAGTTGCCTCTCGGTCGAGTTCCCCCTCGTCGTAAACCGTTGAAAGATGCTGGTTTATGTTCGGGACGGTGGTCTGGAAGAGCTCGGCCATGTCCCGCTGGGTGAGCCAAACGGTTTCATTCTCCATGCGGACTTCGATCCGGGTCTGGCCGTCTTCAGTCTGGTAGAGGATGAATTCCCCAGAGTCATCCGGAGCAGGAACAGGGAGATCGTCGCTCACGGTGCCTCCTTTCCAGTAAAACCGAGACTAGCCAGGCTCTTGATGATCGCCTTTTCTAGCTTTGCCGACTCTTTGAATTGCCCCTTTAGCTTCGCGGTAAGCTGCTCCATACGCTCGTCAAACGGCATGTCGTCATCGTCCTCGGTCACTTCCGCGCCGACGTACCGACCAGGTGTGAGCACGTGGCCGTGGCTTTCAATGTCTTCGCGGCTAGCACTTTTGCAAAATCCAGCGATGTCTTCGTACTTGCCCGCCTCTTTCTCACCACGCCAGGCATGGTAGGTCCTGGCAATACGAGCGATCTCATCCTCGGTCAGTTCGCGGTGCGTGCGGTCAATTAATGCGCCGAGCTTTCGAGCATCAATAAAGAGCGTCTCTCCACGACGATCTCTGAACTTGCCGTTTTTCTTGTTTCGAGCGAGAAACCACAGGCAGACCGGAATCTGTGTGGTGTAAAAAAGCTGGCCGGGGAGTGCGATCATGCAATCGACCATGTCCTGCTCAATCAGCTGACGGCGGATCTCACCTTCACCAGACTGATTACTGCTCATGGAACCGTTGGCCAGTACAAAGCCCGCGATGCCGCTTGGCGCCAGCTTGTGGACCATGTGCTGCACCCAGGCATAGTTGGCATTTCCAACCGGCGGGGCGCCGAATTTCCACCGCACATCGTCTCTAAGTCGCTCCCCGCCCCAGTCGCTGATGTTAAACGGGGGATTTGCGAGAATGAAATCTGCTTTCAAGTCTTTGTGGACATCGTTGTGAAAGGTGTCTGCGTTGTGCGGTCCGATATTGCCATCGATACCACGTATAGCAAGGTTCATCTTGCAAAGGCGCCACGTCGTGTTATTGCTTTCCTGCCCGTAAATGGAAAGGTCACCAACGCGGCCACCGTGCGCGAGCACGAACTTTTCAGACGACACGAACATGCCGCCCGAGCCGCAACATGGGTCATAGATGCGACCTTTGTAC
>CAKQNH010000495.1 GCA_934255105.1 uncultured Pirellulaceae bacterium | reverse complement strand
GGAGGAAGCGGCACTCGAGCAGGTCGCGAACGTTCCCTTACATTTCGTTATCGAAGCTCAGCACCTGCACCTGACCGGTGAAATCGCCAGCATTTTGTTCTTTCTGATGGGAGCCATGACGATTGTCGAATTGGTCGACGCCCACGAAGGCTTCGCCATCATTACCAAGTGCATCCGGGCGCGCAGGAAAAGCACCCTGCTGTTTGTCATGGGGCTGCTGACGTTCTTTATGTCGGCCATCCTCGACAATCTCACGACCACGATCGTCATGGTTTCATTGCTCCGGAAATTGGTCGGCAACAGGGAAGATCGCTTGATGTTTGTAGGCTTGGTGGTCATCGCTGCCAATGCCGGTGGTGCCTGGACTGTGATCGGTGACGTTACAACTACGATGTTGTGGATCAAGCATAAGATTGGCACCGTCGAGGTCATGGCATCCCTGTTTGTGGGGAGCTTTGTGTGTTTGCTAGTTCCCATGATCGGCATGGCCTATTGCATGACAGGGGAACTGGGCGAAGTGCCCAAATCGAAGGCCCATGTAGATAAGAATGTTCAACCATGGCAGCAGTGGGTAATACTCGTAGCAGGCCTCGTGGGACTTGTCAGCGTGCCAGTTTTTAAGACCGTCACCCACTTGCCCCCTTATATGGGGATGATGTTCAGCTTGGGCGTGTTGTGGATCATCGCCGAGCTTGTCAGCCACACCATGGATGAAGCGACTCGTTCAAGTACCGGCGTATTAGCGGCGCTGCGGAGAGTCGACATGTCGAGTATCCTATTCTTTCTAGGAATTCTGCTGGCCGTAGGTGCTTTAGGAGCCATGGGAACGCTTGGACAAGCTGCTGAAGTGCTCGACCGCATCCTCCCCAGTCGTGAGATTGTCGCGTTGGCCATCGGCTTGATATCAGCGGTGGTTGACAACGTCCCACTGGTCGCTGCGGGCATCGAAATGTACGACGTGCCGCTAAACGACGAGTTTTGGATGCTGTTGGCCTATTGTGCGGGGACCGGCGGGAGCTGCCTAATCATCGGATCTGCGGCGGGAGTAGCCGCCATGGGGCTAGAGCGAATCGATTTCCTGTGGTATCTGCGACGCATCGCTCCTTGGGCTCTGGCCGGTTACTTAAGTGGTGCCGCAGCGGTGCTGATCCAACGTTTCCTGTTTTGAAGTCAAAAGCAATTTATGAACGAACTACTGTGGCCCATCACCTCGATCTTGGCTGGTCTCGTCGCACTCGTCTTCGGGGGCGAAATCCTGGTCCGCGGTGCTTCGCTGCTGGCACTATCCATGCGCATCTCGCCGCTGGTGATAGGCCTGACTGTAGTCGCCTTCGGAACCAGTGCACCGGAACTAGGGGTTAGTCTCCAAGCGACGATGAACGGAGCGGCGGATGTGGCCATCGGCAACGTGGTGGGAAGCAACATCTGCAATGTGCTGCTGATCTTAGGGATTTCAGCCCTGGTCACACCCTTGGTTGTGTCGAGTCAATTGATTCGCTGGGACGTGCCACTGATGATAGCTGCATCGTTTGTCCTCTGGGCCTTCTGCTGGGATCTGCGTCTCTCCCAAGCCGAAGGGGCCATCCTATTTTTTGCGCTGGTGCTTTACGTCTTCTTTGCTGTCCGCAAGAGTCGCCAGGAATCCGCAGCGACGCTGGAAGAATTCTCGGAAGACATGCCCTCCCCCAGTCGCTGGACCAACTCGCGCTTCGCACAATTGGGGTTGATCCTAGCCGGTTTGGTCGCGCTCGGCTTTGGTTCCAATTGGCTGGTTAGCGGTGCGGTGACAATTGCGAAAATGTGGAACGTCAGCGAACTGATCATCGGCTTGACCATCGTTGCCGTTGGTACATCGCTGCCGGAAATTGTGACCTCTGTCATCGCCAGCTTGCGCGGACAGCGAGATATTGCTGTTGGGAATGTAGTCGGCAGCAATCTGTTCAACATTCTCTGCGTGCTGGGCTTGACCGGTATCATCACGCCGGCCGGGATTCCTATTTCGATCCAAGCCCTGGAGTTCGATATACCAATTATGGTAGCTGTGGCCGCTATCTGCCTGCCGATATTCTTTACAGGTAGCATCATTTCGCGCACGGAAGGTGCGGCGCTCGTGTTCTACTACTTCGCCTACACGAGCCTGCTCATTAGTGAGCAAACGCACCCACAACTGAATCAACAATTCGGTTGGATACTGGCTGTCATCGTTCTGCCCGTTACGCTGCTGACAATTCTTGCCAGCGTGCTCCGGAGTTGGTACGTCATACGTCAAGCACGCATCATTTAGCAACCAGCTCTGCTGAAGCAACGGGATGAAGTCGGCGAATTAGCACCCCACCGATGGGTCGGCTAGTAGCTTGTCGCTGCCGCTTATGTCACACTAGCTGTAGTGTCAGCCCCGCCACGTGTGAGTGAAACGAAGACGCTCGACTGCACAGCGGGTTTGCCTGCGAGTTTATTGTGAGCCAACCAGAATCAGACAACTCATTCGATCACTTTGTTGCGAAGGACGCGGACCATGGCCGGACGGTCGACCGACATAAAATTCACAGTCAACGCAGCCTTCTTCCGTGAGATCAAGGAGGACCATCATCAACTCCAGTGCATGTTGGAAAAACTGCGCGCCATGGTGAGCAGTCCACCAGCTCTAGCCAATCACCTGCAGGAATTCAGCCAGCGCACAGCCGAACTTCGCGACCAACTGGCATTCCATTTCACGCTCGAGGAGGCCTACGGATATTTTGAAGATGCCATCGAGCGCGCTCCGCGCTTTCACGACCAAGCTGGTCGTCTCCGCGATCAGCACCCAGAGCTGTATTTGATGGCCGAACAAATCGCCGAGCAATCCGCCGTGGCTAGCACCTCGCCTATCGATCCAGAGCAAAAAGCGGAGCAACTGGCCGAATTATTCACCGACTTCGATACCGCGCTCAAAACTCACGAAGCAGCCGAACTGCACTTGATTCTAGATGCAATGCAGCTCGACATCGGTGGCGAAGATTGAAGCACTGTTCCAAGAATAACTCTAACCGAGACCTCTCACGCTCAGAGAACATAGTCGTTGATTGCTCCGTCGATCAATTGCTATAGTCGTTGATCGCTCCGTCGATCATCCCGCGATGCAAATCAGCTAGTCTAAGTCCGTATCGAAGACGCGAACCGCTTTCCAATTCGGCTTGTTATTGGCAATGAACTCGATGTGTCGCGGTGCAACTTGGTAGGCATCGTGGGCGGCCCGGTCACTGAATACAGTATGCAAGCCGACCTCAAAACCTCGGTCGTTGACTGGTCGGTCCAGCTCTAGATTGAGCCGACCGACGGCAAAGTATTCCAACCCAGGGTGGTCATTTAAGAGCTCATGGCACTGCGATATTAACTCGTCCACCTTGGCGGGCGAACTATCTTCCAAGGTGAAATAAACCATGTGAGCAATGCGAGAACCCATCGATGAGCTGTCCTTCGTTGAAATGTTTAATCTTCGTCTAACAGGTCGCGATTACCAAATTTATTTTCGTCATCGCGACGATCCAGCCCAGCACGGTCGAGCAACCCCTTGCGCAACACCTCCTCGATGTGATCGTCATCCGGCGGCGGAGGTCCAAAGGCACCCAAATCTTCAGGGCTGTAATCCATCGTATAGACGTGCTTGGCAAACGAAATCACCGCTCCTGGGTCAAGCCGCTTGCGGTTGATGCGATAACCGTCCACTTTGGTACCATTGCGACTGCCCAGATCCTTTAGGAACCAATATCCCTGCTCAAGCGTCATCAGCGCGTGCTGGCCCGACACGTTGCCAAAGCGCAGCACAATATCGCAACTCTCACGCCGCCCAACGACGAGCCTGTCTTTACGCAATTCGATATTGTCGCCACCACCGGTGGGAATTAACTGACCGAAATCGGCCATCGCGACGTCTCCCGATAACGAAGGATTAAAAGTACAATGGGTCAGCCCCGTCTACGCCTTAATCTAAGCTGCCATGATGAATCCGTCAATTTTAAAGTCTGTAGATCACGCCACTGAGCGACTGGCATGGCAGCAGCTAGGACACAAATTCTATCCGCTCAATGTCTATTTAAGCCAGAAGTTTGGCGGACGAGTACAGAAAATCAGCTTGGACGGGGGCTTTTCCTGTCCCAACGTTGACGGCACGGTGGCTAAGGGGGGCTGCACCTTTTGTGATAATCGTTCCTTCAGTCCCAGTCGTAGGGTGCGACGCGACGCGATCGCTGCGCAAATCCAGCGCGGTATCGAAGGCTTGCGGCGACGCTACCAGACAGAAAAGTTCCTGGCCTATTTCCAACCCGCCACCAACACCTACGGGCCGCTGGATAAACTGCGATTGCTCTGGGAAACCGCCTTAGAAGACCCGCGAATCGTGGGGCTGGTCATCGGCACACGCCCCGACTGCGTGGGCGATGATGTGCTCGATTTAATCGACGAATTCGCCCAACGAACGTACGTCTCGTTGGAGTTGGGCGTGCAGACAATTCACGATAGCAGTTTGGATTGGATGAACCGCGGCCACCACCATGACTCGGCCGTCGATGCCATGC
>CAKQNH010000494.1 GCA_934255105.1 uncultured Pirellulaceae bacterium | reverse complement strand
TTCGTCGTGGACCGCTCCGCCGGTCCTTGCTTCGCTAGCCCGCCTTCGTCGTGGACCGCTCCGCCGGTCCTTGCTTCGCTAGCCCGCCTTCGTCGTGGACCGCTCCGCCGGTCCTTGCTTCACTAGTCCGCCTTCGTCGTGGACCGCTCCGCCGGTCCTCACTTCACTAGCTGAAAGTAATGCGACTGATCAACAGCAATTTCCAACGAAACAAGCGGCATTGCACTTCGCTGAGGCCGAAGGCAATTGAGCGACCTGCGGGCCCAATGCGAAACCTACGGCGCTAAGCGATGTCGGTTCCAACCATCGGGCGTCGGCAAGTACTCGATGCGGTCGTGCAATCGCTTGGCACCACCCTGCCAGAATTCGAATCGCGTGGGCTGGATACGGAAGCCGCCCCAAAACTTTGGCAGTGGTATCTCTCCCTCGCCAAAGCGGCGCTTCATCTCTTCCCACTTGGTCTCCAACACACTGCGGCTGGAGACCACTTCGCTTTGATGAGAAATCCACGCGCCGAGCTGGCTGCCGCGCGGCCGTTTGGCAAAATAGCTCAGCGATTCGGCGGTCGAAACCTTGCTGGCCACGCCATGGATCTCTACTTGGCGGTGCAGCGGCAACCATTGAAATAACACAGACACGTGCGCATTGCCCGCGATCTGTACCGCTTTGCGGCTGCCATAATTGGTAAAGAAGACAAACCCTGCATCGTCGAACGTCTTGAGCAGCACGGTCCGCTGGCTGGGGCGTCCAGCAGCGTCGACCGTCGATAATACCATCGCGTTGGGCTCCAGCAATTCCGCCGTGGACGCCTCTTGAAACCACTTTTGGAATTGCTCCGTCGGGTTCACATCGGCTGTAGTGACGTCCAATTCTTGATTGGCGTATTCTTGGCGAAGGCTTGAAAGGTCCATAGTTAGAGCGCCGCCTGTACACGAGCGAACAGACGATCGACCTCGGCTTGCGTCTCCTCGTCGAGGCTCCAGGCGGTCGGCTGAATTTGAAGCGTATTGCGAAATACACCGCGCTTTTTTAGCAGGTATTTTTCGATAGCCAGGAAGCCGTCGAGTCCGGCCTGCAACTGCAGTGCGACGAGCGCACTGATGGGCAGCGACAGTTGATAGATACGATCCTCGTTGCCATCGAGCAGCGCGCGCCACAGAGCCACGACCGCGTCGAGCAGATCGGTGCCGGGCATCGTACCCACAATGCCGCGGCGAAAGCAGTCGACCAAATTGATTCCTCCAGAACCCTCGAAGATGCGCGCGCGACCCTGCGTGGCATCTCGCAGCTTGGAAAGGTTCGGTCCCAGCGGACTCGCCTCGGGCTTGAACAGGATTCGCTCATCGCCAAATTCTGTCAGCAATTCCAAGTAGACTTGCAAATCGATCGCGGCACCGACGTAGCCCGAAGCGTCCTGGACAACCAGTGGAATAGATATGCTGTGCGCGATGGAAGAGAAGTATTCGTAGGCAGCCTTGGAACTCAGTCGGGTAGCCACCGGTGGGATAGCCATGACTGCGGAAGCGCCTAACTGCTGCGCATGTTGGGCCAAGCTGATGGCTTCGTTGGTGCTCTCCGCACCCACACTGACGACTGTCGAGCCACGATTGTTAGCTGCCGCACAAACGAGCTCAGCCAATTCTCGACGCCCGTTGTAGCCCAATCGCAGAATCTCGCTGACCATCGCGATCACCACACCGTCGGCACCCGTTTCGAACGCCCAGTCGATTTCGCGATGCAGCGTGACGGCATCGATCTTGCCATCTTCGGTAAACGGAGTGTGTAGCACCGGCAGCACGCCTTCAAGTGGCTTGTTGGGCTGTTCAGCCGTCGAGGACATCTTGGATTGCTCCTGTCATGGATTCTAGAGTTGATTCCAAGCAGCCGCGCTCAAACGGCGTCTGCCAAACCGGATACACGTCGCTGTCGTAAAGTGCGTCAGGCGGCAGGTAACCGATGGAACCATTGATCAAGTTCATACAAATTAAACTGTGGTCCGCGAAACGCCGACGCAGTTCTCGTTGCAACCAAGAATAGGCTTCGCAACAACTTCCGACCAGTACCGCATCGCCGATTCGCCAGGCGTGTATGGCGATATCGTAGCTGAATCCATCACCGACCCCACGCCGGATGTCGCGGCGGCGGCGCAATCGCTCCTCCAGCGCTCGATCAGTGCAGGCCAAACGTTGTCTTTCCAGCTCGTCGGCTGTGGGCCAATCTTTGAGCGGTAAAGAAACGGCTTTACTGACGGCTTGAAGCTGCGTTGAACTGGCACGTGGTCGATGCCGCCAAAGCGCCAGCGGAGCACCCGATTCAAGCACGCCGCAGTACTCCAGCGACGTGCTGGGTGGTTCCATGTCGTCGAGTGTGGCCAGGGCAGCGAAGCCCAACTGTCGGCCATGCCGATCGGCCACGAGTGGATCCCCTACGTACTGGTAACGCGGTGCTTGGTCCCCGCACATCCCCAGCAAAAACATCGCCGGGGCAGTGGTTGCTTGCTCTATCGTCTGCCGCATGGCACCGATGTAGTCGGGTGAGATCGCAGTGTTCTCAGCAGCCAACGTGGTGGGATGACAGGCGTAGTTGACCAGTGTACCGCGGATGGTTCCCTGCGAATCGGTGATACGGCCCACTACAAGCGTGCGATCTGGATTCCCCGCCGGATTATAACCACACAAGTAGCGGGCTGGTTCGCCGTCGGCATTGCGACCTTCTGGAGACGGCAGATCGCGCTGAGTAGCCAAAGAGCATTGGCCGGTATGCCACTCGAGCGTGGCTGGAAACTGATTGTGACACGCCTGGCGGATGGTAGCGACGGTTGTTGCAACCAACTCGGACATCCAGGCTTGCAACAATTGGCTACCCGGCAGCGACTCATCGGGTTGCATCAGCGGAGGCCCCGCGTGCGTGTGTGTCAGCGCAAAAATCAGTCGGGCTGGCTCGAGTGACAGAGCTTGCTGAATACGATTTTGGAAGTCGATGGAAGTGCTAGGCGTTTTCCACCAGCCCAGATCAGCGTCGACCAACACCAACGGTCCTTGATCATTGTCAACATTGTCACTCTCAGCATGGCTGCTGTCCGCCGCGATGGCCAGGGCCGTAAGCGTGAGCGGTCGATGAATCGACTCGGCTACATCGTGCTTGGCCGCGCCCCAGTTGCGACTGTAGATTCCGATCGGTGGCGTGATGTCCGCGCGCTCGATCCCGATTCGTCCACGAAAGGCCGCGTGCTGGAAACTAGTCGGTGGATGTGAGGTCATGGCTACCAATCTCCCACTGCGCCGTCGCGATAGAACACGCGCTGTAGGACTTCTTGTTGGAATGGGTGCTTGCGGACTTCGGCTTCGTTAATTGAAATCCCCAGGCCGGGTTTGGTGTTGGGGGTCACAGTGCGCGTGGCCGCATCGATGGTAAAACCCTCTTCCACCACGTCCTCGCGCCATGGAACATCGGCGTGTACCGTTTCACAAATAATGTACGAAGGCTGAGAGAATCCGAATTCGAGCGAGGCCGCTGTGCTGACCGGACCTTGTGGATTGTGGGGTGCCAATGCAATCCGATGAGCGTCTGCCAAGGCGGCGATACGGCGCGCTTCACTAAAGCCACCACAGTGCGTCAGGTCGAGCTGGCAGATCTCACAGCCGCGCGCCGCGAACAGATCGCGAAAGGCGGCCAAGTGCGTCAGGCGTTCGCCGGTCGCGATGGGAGTGCTCACCGCTGCGTTGATAGCAGCTAGCCCAGCCACATCTTCGGGCCAACATGGCTCTTCCAGAAAGTACAGTCCGTAGGGCTCGAGCGCTTTGGCGAACTGCATTCCCATGGCGGGTGAAGGCCGTGCATGGCAGTCCACCATGATATCGATATCGTCGCCTACCGACTCGCGCATGGCCGCCACGCAGGCGGTGGCCGACCTGATCGCCGTCAGCCCCTCGATGGGCATCGTCGGCGGAACGGCCATCGATTTGAAAGCGGTAAAACCATCGGCGACCGCCTGGCTGGCCAAATCGCCGAACTGCTTAGCATTGTCGACGGGCGTATTGTAGAAGCTTTCGAGATTGCCTCCGCCCAGATGGCAATACAGCCGCACATAGTCGCGAACCGGGCCACCCCATAGCTTGTGAACAGGCGTATTGTGGATCTTACCTACGATGTCCCACAGCGCCAAATCGATACCGGCCATGGCTGTCGAGCGGACAATTCCGCTACCGTGCCAAAAATGTTGTCGCCACATCATCTGCCACAAATGCTCCACGCGACTCGGGTCTTCGCCGACGATCAACTGCGACAGATCTTCGATCGCGCCCACGATGCTGCGCGTATGCCATTCGAGCGTGGCCTCCCCCCAACCCCATAGTCCAGGTTGGTCGGTTAGGACTTTTACAAAGACCCAATTGCGCATCCGAGCGTGGCACACAAGCGTTTCGACGGCGGTGATTTTCATGGAGTATTCTCAGGCGGGCGATGCATTCAGGAATGAGAGGCTGTAAGTTTACCATAGTCCCCTTTTGCAGGGCGAGAGGATCGCGCGAGGATCGAAGAGCAAGCCCTTTGGGC
>CAKQNH010000493.1 GCA_934255105.1 uncultured Pirellulaceae bacterium | reverse complement strand
CAAGGAGCTGCGGCTGAAGCAGCAATACTTCCTGGTCTCCGCCAGTCTACAAGACGTGTTGGCCAAGTGGATCAAGCAGCACGGCAAGGACTTCTCCAGGTTCGGCGAGTCCAATTGCTTCCAGCTCAACGATACCCACCCAGCCTGTGCGGTGCCCGAGTTGATGCGGATTTTGATGGACGAACACAACCTAGCTTGGGAAGCGGCCTGGAAAGTAACCACGCAGTGCATGGCTTATACGAACCACACGTTGTTGCCCGAAGCCCTGGAACGCTGGAGCGTGGCGCTGTTCAGCCGTCTACTGCCTCGCTTGACGGAGATCGTTTTCGAAATCAACCGTCGCTTCTTGAAGCAGGTCGATGAGCGCTGGCCCAACGATGTCGACATGCGGCGCCGACTGTCGATCGTCGAAGAAGGGGATAACCCGCATTTTCGCATGGCCTATTTGGCAATCGTCGGTTGCTTTTCGGTCAACGGCGTCGCTCAGTTGCACACCGACCTGCTGCGCAGCGGATTGTTCTCCGACTTCTACGCCCTGTGGCCCAAGAAGTTCAACAACAAGACCAACGGCGTTACCCAACGTCGCTGGCTGGCCCACTGCAATCCCGGTCTCCGCGAGCTGATCACTTCGGCTATTGGCGATAAATGGGAAGCTGACCTGAGCGTCATCGATCAGCTAATGCCGTTGGCCGATGATGGAGAGTTTGTCAAAAAGTGGCAAGCGGTCAAGCTTGAGAACAAACGTCGACTGTCCGACTACGTCCAGAAAAACACGGGTGTCGAATTTGGACTGGATGCAATATATGACGTGCAGGTCAAACGAATTCATGAGTACAAGCGGCAATTGCTGAACGTGCTGCATGTGATCCACCTGTACGATCGCATCTGTCGCGGCGACACCCACGGTTTGACCTCGCGATGCGTGTTGATCGGTGGCAAGGCGGCGCCTGGATACCACTTGGCCAAGCTGATCGTCAAATTGGTCAACAATGTCGCAGCGGTGGTCAACAATGATCCACGCACCGAAGACCTGTTGAGGCTGGTCTTCTTCCCGAATTACTGTGTGTCCGCGATGGAGATCATCTGCCCCGGAACCGAGCTTTCACAACAAATCTCCACGGCTGGCAAAGAGGCCTCGGGGACAGGCAACATGAAGTTCATGATGAACGGAGCATTGACGATCGGCACCTTGGATGGTGCCAACATTGAAATCCGCGAGAAGGCGGGTGCAGAGAACTTCTTCCTCTTCGGGATGGATGCGGGGGAAGTTGTGCAAGCCCGGCAAAACTACGACCCCAATCAGATCATCGCGGCTGACAAAGATATTCGCCGCGTCATGGAACTGCTCGAGGGGGGGCGTTTCAACACCAATGAACCGGGGATTTTCGATATCTTAATCTCGGGCTTGCGCAATAGCCAAGACCAGTGGTTGACCATCGCCGACTTCCGCAGCTACATCGACGCGCAGCAGCGGGTCAACGATGAGTACAAGGATCAGCGAGCATGGAATCGCAAGAGTATCCTTAACTCGGCCAGCAGTGGTTGGTTCTCCAGCGACCGCACCATCATGCAATACGCCAACGAGATCTGGAACGTTAAGCCTGTCGTTGCCCGTCCGTAGCTAAGACACAAGAAAGAGCAACTGCCGTAGCCGAGTCGCCAGACTTCGGCTACCCGGTTCGCCACAGTTATCGTTAGGCCGATGCTAAGTACTTGATGCAAGGAAGTCCGAGTTGAGTCGATTTGATCGCGCTGCTGGAATACTGCTACACATCACCAGTCTTCCCGGCGACTTTGGCGTGGGAGATCTGGGGCCAGAGGCTTATCGCTTCGTTGATTTTTTATCTGCTACGAGGCAGCGCATTTGGCAGATCCTGCCCCTGGGACCGACAGTTCGCGGCAATTCGCCCTACAGTTGTTACTCGGCATTTGCCGGCAATTTCCTGTTGATCTCTCCGCGCCAGTTGGTGCGCGATGGGCTGTTAACGGAAGATGACATTCGTCCGTTCGTAACGGGTCTTGCGCCGAGCGAAGCGAATTACGAGCACGCGCGGAAGTGCAAGACACAGTTGTTGCGGACCGCCTTTGACAACTTCCAATCGCGTTCCGCGTGTGAACAGTTCGATCACTTCGAAGCCTTCTGCACTCGCCAGCGTTGGTGGCTGGACGACTTCGCGCTGTTCAGCGCCCTGCGCATTCATTTTGGCACCGACGATTGGACTCGCTGGGAGCCTGGGCTGGCCAAACGAGAGCCGGCTGCCCTGGCAGCTTGGCGTGAAAAATGTGCGCCGCAGATCGAGTACGAACAATTTGTACAGTACATATTTCGACGCCAATGGGACGAACTGAAGCAATACGCCGCTGCCAACGACGTAAAGTTCTTCGGCGACATGCCCATCTTTGTGGCGCACGGTAGTAGCGACGTGTGGGCGCATCAATCGCTGTTTTGGCTGAAGCCCGATGGCCAGCCCAAGTTTTTAGCTGGTGTGCCGCCGGACTACTTCAGCAAAACGGGACAACTGTGGGGCAATCCGCTGTACCACTGGGAGCGTTTGGCCGAGACTAATTACCGCTGGTGGATCCAGCGATTTCAGGATGCATTTGAGCTCTACGATCTGCTGCGCATCGACCACTTTCGCGCCTTCGAAGCCTATTGGGAAGTGCCTGCAGGCTCGGAAACGGCGATCAAGGGTCGCTGGGCACCGGGACCGGGCGCAGCCCCCTTTCGGGCTGCCCAAAGCGTGTTAGGTGATCTGCCGATTGTGGCCGAGGATCTAGGAATGATTACCGAAGCCGTCCACGAACTACGCGAAGAGCTCGGTTTTCCCGGCATGCGCATTCTTCAGTTCGGATTCGACGACGAAGAGGATGTATTCCATCGACCCGAAAGCTATCCCATACATAGCGTGGCATACACCGGCACGCACGATAACAAGACGATTATAGGCTGGTATCTGGAGCGTCAGCAATCCACGACCGAAGATATCCTGAGCGGCTACCTACAGGATCCAACGCAGAGTGGCATACCGATCCACTGGCAGTTGATCTCGATGGTATTGCGTTCGCATTCCTATCTGGCCATCGTCCCCCTGCAAGACATACTCGGGCTGGACGACCGCGCCCGTATGAATGTACCTGGGCAAGCGCAGGGGAACTGGGGTTGGCGCGTTCAAACTCAGCAACTCAACGCCGATATCATCGACCGCCTGCGGGTCATGACCTTGGCCGGCGATCGCTAGGCAGCACTATTCAGGCGACCCGCGGCGGCGTTCTGGCCGGCCGCCGCGTCGATGATCGGGTGAGAAGCTGAACAAACGCTCGGGCATTTCTTCAAATTTGGCACCTTTAAGCGCCTCAAAAGCTGCCAGTTGTTGTTGGGTGAGTTGGCTAGCTAGCTTCTCTTCAAGCTGTGTTTCGGCCTGGCGAAACAGCTTGCTGATCGTTGTGCGGGGGTTCGAGCCAGGTGGCGTATTGCGAATCTCCTTCTCCGCTGAGCGTCGCGTGTTTTCCATAATTGCCCGCCCCTGCTCCTGACGGAATTGCCGGAAGGCATCGAGTTCCTTTCCCTGCAAACCTATCTCCTCAGCAACTTTGTCATTGAGTAGCGCGCGGTAGCCGCGAGCTTGTACGTAGATTCCCAACAAGCGTTTGAGATCGGCTCCGGACTGTTGCAGTATTTCGAACGATTTCTCTTCCAGCGGACCGAGCACATCGCGGATCTGTTGCTTCAGCTCATCCTTACTGGTCGGTTTGCCACGACTCTCTTTTTGAATGGCAAAAATTGCTTGGAATGCCTCGCGTCCGTGAGCGCGAAGTCGCTCAGCGTCCGCTTCGCTAAAATGAATCTCTTGGCGGATCGATTCGTGGCGCAGCAGGTCAAACAGCTCCTTGCTGGAGCTTTCGAGATGGACCTCGCGCATGGCTTCAAAAAATGGGTCCTGTTCGCGTGGACTGCCGGGGCGAGAGTAGTCGCTGAGCCGCGGCTCCACGTTACTGTGAGGAGGTTGGCCGCTGGCCCTGTTTGCGGTGAGCGATAGGCCCCCACTCAAGCCAATACTGGCCAAGCCAATGCCGCCCAGTCCAATGTAGATCAATAGATCGCGAATCATCTGAACCCCTCCACTGAAAACCACTCGTCGCTCTTCCAAAGTTACAAATATCCTTCAACGCTGTGGGCTGTATCTTGTGCATTGGTAACGCACTCGTGTGCCGCCGCAGGCTTCAATATTAAACTAAATCTTTTAGCCTGGGGGGGCGGCACACGCTGGGAATCAAGAAGACGCATAAAAGGTGCGCAATGGCACCGCACGTTAATTACTATCAGGTGCACTGTCGCGATTGCGACGGTTGCCCCGCTCCCGATCACCATCTCGCGTCCCATCCGCACCACGATCGCCACCATCTCGCTGTCCACCGGCCCCAGCTCCACCACGGCCAAAGGCGGGCCGTTCGGAGAAGGTGAAGGCGTCACCTTTGAGTTTTTCCAACTTTTCCTTTTGTTGATCGCTGAGTTTGGCCGCTATCAACTGATCGACTTCTTTGCGCATTGCTTCCATGGA